>JBHLLE010000430.1:0-4347 GCA_048885945.1 Candidatus Hermodarchaeota archaeon
TTATGGATAAAAATATCATTGTAGGAGTACTTGGTGCTGGGAGAATAGGGAAATTACATATTGATAATTTATTAAAAAACATACATGGTGTCAAATTAAAAATTGTATGCGATATTAAAATTGATGATGATTTGAAAAATTGGGCTTCTGAAAAAGGAATACCAAAACTTTCTAATGATACACAAGAAATTTTTTCAGATCCAGAAATTGACGCTGTTATAATTACTTCTTCTACTGAAACTCACGCAAAATTTATCCAACAAGCAGCACTAGCAAAGAAACATATATTTTGTGAAAAGCCAATTGATACAGATATAAAACGGATAAAAGATACATTAACCATTGTTAAAAAATCAGGTGTCAAGCTTATGGTTGGGTTTAATCGGCGTTTTGATCATAATTTTAGGCGTACTCACGAAGCAGTAGTATCTGGTCAGATTGGCAGTCCGCAAATAATTAAAATTACGTCTAGAGATCCTTCTCCACCTCCAATTGAATATATAAAAGTTTCAGGTGGGATTTTCATAGATATGACGATTCACGATTGGGATATGGCTCGCTACATGGCGGGAAGCGAGGTTGAAGAAGTATATGCAAATGGAGCCGTTTTAATTGATCCAAAAATAGGCAATGCCGGAGATATAGATACCGCAGTAGCAGTTCTAAAATTTAAGAATGGAGCATTAGGAATTATTGATAATTCAAGACAAGCAGTGTATGGATACGACCAAAGAGTTGAAGTTCTCGGATCTAGAGGTTGCGTAATTGCAGATAATGAAGCAACAAATACTGTTCGCATTTACACATCTGAATGTACCAATCTCGATAAGATTCCTTACTTTTTTTTAGAAAGGTATATGAAATCATATGCAGCTGAGTTAGACTCTTTTTTTACCAATTTACGTGAAAACAAAGATCCTCATCCAGACGGTAATGATGGGTTACAAAATGTTTTAGTCGCAATAGCAGCAAAGAAATCGTACGAAGAAAATCGTCCTATCAAAATTTCTGAAATAGATGTATAAATGTTATAGTCCTTCTAATCCTTATAGAAAAAGTTCTATTTATTAATTTTAACTTAAATCTGAAATATATTTCCCAGAAAATATTGTTTACTTATCTTATAAAGGAAAAGCATTAGTATAATTTTTTTAGTGATATTCGGAAAAAATAGAGTTTTTTAATTAAAATTCATACAATAAAATTAAAACTTAAAAAGCAAATTAAAAACTAAATGTTGATTGACTATGAATTTAGAAGATATAAAAAATATTAAGGTTCCCTCCGCAATGATTAAAAAAGTGTTTCCTCCAAAAAAGAGTGTTTTTACGGTTGACACTACGGGGGATGGGAATGTTGATAGTGTTAAGCTTGTTGCGCTTAACGTACTTATGCCTGTTGGTGTTCCTTCTAAGGAAGATATGGGAGATGTTAATGTTGATGAGATTGATCCTTCCGAATATGGGAAACTCTTGCTCGATGGTGAGCAGGTAGACATCTCTAAAGGATCTTCAAACATTGAACTCATAAAAAGCAGTCTACGCATCTATCATAAAGGTGAATCTTATTCGTTTGTGGACGCAGTTGGAGGAAAAATGGGTGGAAAAACTATCGCTATGGGAGACGAAATAACAGTAGTTTTTAAACTTGATAAAGACTTCCTCTCTAAATTAACTGAAGGCAAACATACGCTTTCTGTCGAATCTGAGAAAATCCCGAAAATTGAAATAGGTTTTGAGCTAACTAAAAACAATATGAACCAAAAATTTACTCCATAAATAACAAGGTTTTTAATTATATCTAATTTAGTTTCTTGAAATTCGAAAAAAATGTGATATTTTTGTTTTTTAGCTTATTTTTTATTTAAAACGATTATTTAATTAAAATAGCTTAAAAAATAGGAAAATAAAATTAAAATAGAAATATTTTTAAAAAAATCTCTTTTTTTTTACTTTTTTGACTCTTAGTATTGTAATAACCGAAACAACAGAAATAGCGGATACCAAGATTACTATATCGTATCCGGGAATAGAACTGCGGTATTTTTCATCATCTTCTTCCTCATCATCATCATCGTTATAATCACCTTGCCACATTTCAAATATCATGCGCCAATCAGGTTTTCTCCAAATCATCATACCAGAAAGTACACCATTTGACTTATAAATCAGCTCTACAGCAAAATCATCGTAATCGAAAGTTATATGATATTCATCCCATTGGGTTGAGCGCCAATGATCAATACCGTATTCATTAAACCAATCGCAATTATCTGCTCGATCTAAATATTTCATAATATTTCCACTAGGGATAAAGAAATCGGACCCTGCTTTTATATTCAGAGGATTTTTATAGATTTTGTAATGGATCTCATCAGTTCCTGCTAATTCATCAAAATCATCCCAAGGATCCCAGAATCTTGCAATTATATCCCAGTAAAATCCGTTATCATATATCTTATAGATTTCTATTTTGATTTCATCATTGTCATAATTAAAGATATCTCTTCCGAAAATCTCATATTTCCAAGTATAGTCATCTATTATTGGAAAATAATAATAGAATTCCTCACCTTCATGAATGCCGAGTGTTGTTCCTGCTAAAACATCATCTTTAAATCCTTTAATTTTCACATTATCGATCTTTAGACCTTCATCGTAGTAATCAAAAGTATCTGATTCAAAAGAAAAAATTATGTCAACATGTTCATATCCACAGAAAAATGATAAATCAATTGAGTAATTTTCCCATACACTCATCATAGCCAAATTGTCCTCTATTACTAACAAATTATCTGAGAATTTAGGATTAATATAATAATCGTCACCAGTTATCATAGCAGAAATTTTTACATTTTCTCCCATTCCTGCAAAATATGTATAATCAAACGTTAATTCGGCATAACAGAAATCTCTCAAATCAAAATCTGTAATTCTAATAGAATCTTTATAGGGAATGAGAAATGAATTTTCCCTTTTTTCGTAAGAATAGGAACTTTCATTGCCACACCATAAACTATGGGTAGGATTAGTTGGTGAATAATCGTATGAAGTTACATGCCAATAATTATTTCCTCCAAATCCAGACCATCTTGGAGAGAGAGAGCCTTCAAAATCCTCGTAAAAAATAGTAATTTCTGGATTGCCTACTTTCATATCATACCAATTTCTATATGAAACAACTTTCGGATAAACTCGTATATAATAAAAACCAGAATAGCCAGCAGTAAAGCTAAGTTCATCATAATCTTTATTCCAATTATCAGATCTCCCTATAAATCCATAAGATAGATTATATAATTCTAAATCTATATCTCCATTGTACTGATCATAAAAAATCTTTACATTTACTTGTTCACCATAGTCTACATCAATTTTATAATAGTCATCATCCTTACAATAGAGACCTCTATGAAATCCCTTATAAGTTTCAGAAGACATTCCAAAAACATCGTTATTTTCAAATTTATCATCAATGATAATGTCTAAATCGTAAGTATTACTATAGGTGAGATTGTAAACCTTTATATAATAAAAACCGGAATAGTCTGCAGTCCATTCAATATGTTCATTGTCAGTAACAGAATATGATCCTGTTAGATAACTGTTAAAATGATCGCGTAATTCAATGTCTAAATCTCCCTGAAGAGGGGGATTGTGTACAAAATATATGTCAATTATGAATTCTTGGCCATAATCCATCCAAATTTTGTACCAGTCTTCATCTTCACACGATAATGAAGAATAGTAGTTAGGATATATCTCATATGATTGACTAAAATAGTCGTTTGGCTCAAATGAATCATCACTTGTCAAAGGTGGATTCTCTTTATCAATAATATTGTTCAGATCATCCTGATTATTATCAGATTTATAATTATCTGCTGTTAAATTTAAGTTAGATATTAAGATTAAGCTGGAAAGAGTCAATAAACTTAAGAAAACTATTACCCCTAACTTTCTCATACCTTAACCTCAAAAATTTTATTAAGATTTTTAAATAAAATTCTACAAATCTAATCAAAGAGGTTATATTTAATTCTATTTTTATTAAACCAATTCTATTGCTATAGAACAAATAATTAATTGATTTCTAAATCGTCTATAACTCAGATTTCTATTTGATCTTACTCATCAAGGGTAGTAGATGTTCCCAATAACTATAAAAAACCATTGACAAAAATGAAAGGAAAAAAAAAATAATTAAAATAGAAGGATTTTATTTCTTCTTTTCTTCTGACCATTTGTACTCTTTTGGTCCCGCGAAAATCAAGATTAATAGAGGGATTATTATAATTATACCGCCCCAGAAGGCCATGAAGATGCATAAAATAATTCCTAAAATTAA
>JBHLLE010000431.1:0-4340 GCA_048885945.1 Candidatus Hermodarchaeota archaeon
AATAAATATCTTTATTGTTTTTAAGAAACTGTTTAAAATTCTCATTGTGAGCAAGAAAATTAATAAATAGTAAATTACAAAAGGAAAGTGTTATAATTAAATTGCTCAAACTATTGTAAGTATCTAAGAAGAGAAAGGCAAAAAGGAAATAGGCGAATTTCATTTCAATAAATAGTGTTGGATTCTTTATTAGAAGTATTGTAATTATAAGAAGGATTATTAGCGTAGCTATTCTTACATAGGTTATTATATCAGCATCAACATAAAAAAATTCTCTTAAATAGAATTGTGGTAATGTATTATTGTATGGAGAGAAGGATTGAAACTTAATACCTTGAGCTAAGAATTCTACAATAAGCGAAGGGTAAACGAGAAATAAGATATTTTGTACTAGGAAAGATAGAAATAGAATTCCTATTTTTCGTAAATTTTCTTTTTTAATTAATTTGTTAATCTTTATGTCGTTAAAAATATAAATTAGAAATAAAAAAATCAAATAGGGAACAATAGAAAGAGCAAAGATAAATAGGTTATAATTTATCAAGTAAAATTTAAGATCTTTTTCCATTGCTCCTTCTCGATAGGTTATTTCTCTTCTAATTATATAGGTAAAAATAAGTAATACAATAAGTTTACTTTGATTGTGGTAAAATTGAAAATAAATTACCCATCCATTAGAAATTACGAGTAGAAATAAAAATCTAACTTTTTTATCTAACACTTTTTTCAAAATCAATATTTTATTAAATTCTATTACAAATAGAATCGCAAATACATAGTTTAAAACGTAAAAAAGAAAATAGGCAGTATAAAAATTGAAAAAAGAAAAAAGTACAAATAAACAAGCAAATGAGGGTAAATAAAGATATCCCGTTTGTTGATAAAGTTTTGAAGGATCTATTAACACTTGCTTACCAGAATTATAAAAAATTCCAAAATCCAATTCAAAAATTTGGAAATTTGACTTTATCAAATAAAAAATAGCGTAAGCAGCAATACAAATAAAAGGAATAATCAGATAAATCCTATTTTTTAAGCAGTTTAAGGTCTTTTTTAAAAATTCCATAATTTGCATTCTTCTATAGCTTTTTACCTTATTTATTTAAATATATCTAATATATAAAATTAATAAAATTTTTTAAAATAGGAAAAAATTTTTCAAAATAAAATCATTTTTCTTGAAGTAAGACAATTTTTGCTAATAGAGCTTGGAGCTGGATTTCTTCAGTTCCACCTTGACTTAAACGAAACTCAAATTCTGCTAAAATCTTTGATAACTCAATTTTTAAAATTTCTGAAATTTCTAAATCGTATATTTCTCTATGAATACTTCTTATAATATTTCTTCCAGAGAGCCCATAATCTCTGATTAGATCTTTCATCAATTTAATAGATAATTGTAATTGCCCTTCTAAAGCAGTTTGAAGAACCTTTTTAATTCTTTCAGGCGGTACCTCACCAGCTACTCGAAATACAATTTCTTGATCAATCTTTTTAGAAATTGTACCACACGATTGCAGGTAGTTTATAGCTCTTCTACAATCTCCTCTTGAAACATCAACTATGGCATTCAATCCGTTTGGTACAATAGTTAATTTTTCTTGATTTGCCACATATTTAATCCTTTCTTTTATATCCGTTTTGTTCAACGAAGAGAACCTAAAAACCACACATCTACTCTGTATGGGAGGTATAATCTTATTAGAATAATTACAAATTAAAACCATACGACAGTTTTTAGTATACTTTTCCATTGTTCTTCTTAATGCTTGTTGAGCTGGAGCAGTCATATTGTCTGCTTCGTCTAAAATCAGAAATTTAAAGGGTATATGTACGGGTGGTCTAGCTTTGGCAAAATCCTTAATATAGGACCTAATTACATCTATACCTCGAGCATCGCTTGCATTTAATTCCAGATGTGTAATGTTTGTTGACATTTTTCTTCCATATAATTCCCTTACCATACAAAGCGCTGAGGTAGTTTTTCCAGTTCCCGCTGGACCTGCAAAAATCAAATGTGGCATCGATCTATCTTTAACAAATTGCTTTAATCGATTAATAATTCCTTTTTGATTAACTACATCGTCTAATATTCGAGGGCGATATTTTTCAACCCATGGTCGATTCTCTACTGACATCTTTTTTAATCACTTGATATAACTCTCTGATCATTTATAAAAAAAACTATTAAGAAAAAAATTTTCTTAATTCTTATTAATAAATGTATTTTAAAAAAATAATGGAAATTGAATATGACTAATTTTGAAATTACTAAAATTAAATCGCGCTGGATTTTGGACTCAAGAGGCAATCCTACGGTTGAGACTGATGTTTTTGCTGGTAATATTTATGCTAGAGCAGCAGTTCCATCAGGCGCTTCAACAGGGATATTGGAAGCGCTAGAATTAAGAGATGGAGGAAAAGCCTTCATGGGGAATCATGTAACTAAAGCCGTATCGAATGTTAACAACATTATTTCAAAAGAATTAATAAATTTTGACGTTCGAGAACAAGAAAACATTGATAACAAAATGATAGCTCTTGATGGTACTGAAAATAAAGGTAAATTAGGGGCTAACGCAATCTTATCTGTTTCACTAGCTAACGCAAAACTAGCCGCAAAATTATTAGATAAACCATTATTTCAATATCTATACGAAGTAAGCTATGGGAAATCAAGTAATAAATTTTTACTTCCTTTACCTTGTTGTAACATTTTGAATGGAGGAAAGCACGCAGGTAATAATTTAGCAATCCAAGAATTTATGATTCTTCCAATTGGAGCAAGATCTTTCTCACTCGCTATCCAAAATGTAGCTGAAGTTTATCATACTCTAAAGAACATTTTATCTAAAAAATACGGAAAACCCGCCGTAAATGTTGGAGACGAAGGCGGATTTGCGCCTGATCTATCCAATACAAGGGATGCATTGGATGTAATCTTAGAAGCTGTAGAAGAGGCAGGGTTTTTGGAAGGAACGGATTTCGTTATAGGAATTGATGCTGCTGCAAGTGAATTTTATAAAGATGAGTTATATCATATAGACGGTAAAAAATTAATTGAAGAAGATTTATTACAATATTATATTGATTTAATTCACGATTATCCTCTAAAATCAATAGAAGATCCATTCGACGAGAAAGCATTTAATGGTTTTTCAAATCTAAACGCAAAAATAGGTTCTAATATACAAATTGTTTGCGACGATATAACAGTTACAAATATAAATATACTGAAAAAAGTAATTAGCGAAAAGGCAGGCAACGCTCTTTTATTAAAAGTGAATCAAATTGGCTCCTTAACTGAATCAATCAATGCAGCTAAATTGGCTTTTGAAAACGATTTTAATGTAATGGTATCTCATCGTTCTGGTGAGACTGAAGATACTTTTATAGCTGATCTATCCGTAGGATTGTGTTCTGGCCAAATAAAATCTGGAGCTGTTGCAAGATCTGATCGAAATGCTAAATATAATCAACTACTTCGAATTGAAGAAATACTTGAAGATAACGCAGATTATCCTTCAACTTTTGATTATTGGAGAAAATTTCAATGATATAAAAGACTACTTATAAACTAAATTATGAATTTTTTACAAATCTATAGACTGTTACACCTATTTTTTTTGTTTTTTGTGAATGGAATGGAAATGACTTTTCTAGCATCATATTGAAAGGAAACATATAGTCTATTTTCCAATTAAATTTATGAATAAATCGAGTTATAAATTTATGAACGTTTTTATTTGTCAAATGGATAGAATAAACGACGTCTGAAAATAAGAAAGCTTTTTCTAAGAAGACCCTATCAGCTTTTCTTTTCTTTACTCCAAATGGTGGATTCATGATTGTTGTAATCTTAAGATTTTGAGAGAAAATTTTATCAGAAATTTCAAAATGTCCAACATCAGCACATATAGGTAAGACTGTATTTTGAAGTTTAAAATGTTTAAGATTTCTTTTTAGAACAATTAAAGCGTCAATATCAATGTCTACACTTACAATTATGCTTGGTTCAAAAAATGCACTAGTTATAGATAATATTCCCGTACCTGCGCCTAAATCTACTATGATTTTTTGATTTATGTCGTTGAATTCAAAACCCGCAAAAAAAATTATATCTACTGCGCTGGCTGCATCAATATTATATTGTTCTAGTTCGATTTTAGGATTGACAAATTTCTCAGTTTTCTGAATTTCAAAAATAATATCTCTTTTATTAATTAAGATCGCCAAATAAAAGCTGAATTTGTTATAAAAGATTATAAATAAATTTATTTACATTATTTTATAATTATTACTTATAGAAATAAGATTTTTTTAAGTAATAACATTATTGC
>JBHLLE010000432.1:0-4065 GCA_048885945.1 Candidatus Hermodarchaeota archaeon
AGCTTATAAAGTGGCTAAAATTAACAATATTAACTTATCGGATAAAGATTACATTGCTTTGGCTTACGATGTAGCGTAAAAAACCTCGAAAAATAAAAACTCTATGCTTCAAGACATAATAAAAGGTAAAAAGACAGAAATAGATTTCATTAACGGAAAAATTGTAAGTTTAGCGAAAGAAATGAAGGTACCTACGCCGATTAACGAAGTACTAACCTATTTAATAAAAGGATTAGAAAAATCTAAAAATTAGGAGTTTTTTACCTTGTGGACCATGAAATAAGCGTTTTCTCCATCCCGATAGTACTTTTTCTTAATTCCTTCGGTTTTAAAATCAAACCCTTCGTAGAGGCTAATAGCCCCATAATTCGAAACTCGCACTTCCAAGACGTATTCACTTATGGTTAATTTTTTTATTTCTGGCATGCTATTTAATAATAAGGAACTTGCGATTCCAAGCCTCCTGTATCCTTTACTTACCGCTATGGAGACCAAATGTCCTTTATTTACTAATCTTAAGTTATTTTGAGAAGGAGTTCTTTCTATTCTCCACATAATATATCCAATAATTTTACTTGGATCTTCTTTTGGGCAAGCTACTAAAAACGAGTTAGGATAATTATCAAGAATACTTTTGTAGAAGAAAAAGGGATAATCTTCGGGAAGTTCTTGTTCGTTAACTTCCTTTACTAGTTCTAAATCGTCAATAGTGCATTTTCTGGTTAGGTAAGACTTTTCTTCAACTTTTTTTTTCGAAAGATCGTTCCGAAGTTCCTTATTAGTAGTCATGACTAGTATAATAGATTCAATATATTTAAAAAAATTAAGTAGAAACTAACTATAAAAAATATTAAATACATTTAATTTTTTCTGAATCGAAAAGTTATTTATTAAATATCTAATATATTGAACGCATCATCCTTTTGTTGTTCAACATAATCAATAATTAGGTCTAAAGTGGCTTGAATTGTCTTTTTATTATTGAAATTACTAACTAAGTTATTTAATTGCTCTTTTTTAAGCTTTTTATACTCTTTAGCAATTTTTATCATTTCTGGTAAGGCTCTTACAATATTGTCTACAATCGTAATGTCTGCCCAAATTGACGTTCTACTGACGGGATTTAGATCTATCGCAATAACCTTTTTGCCTATTTTTTTTAGGGCTTCTGTTCTATCGCCATCTTCTAATGGGACTAGAATCACATCTGAATCTTGGATGGATTCCACAAGTCTTCTATTACTATCTAATCCTTCAATTTCAACCATATTTTCTATATTTATACCTCTAATATCAATAGCTCCCGCCTTTTCTAACACCTTTTTAATTGCTTCAATTCTTCCTTCTTTTTTATAAAATAGATTAATTTCAAGGGGAGCATTTAACACATTTGAAAGAGCAACTAGTTCATTTGGAACAAGTGCTGCAGTATTTCCATTAACGCTAATTACGGGATGTTCAGCAAGTAAAAGCATCGCAACAGCCGCTTTAATCGCATCGTACGCAGGATCGATCGTTCTTTCTCCCAGAATATAATCAAAGCATTCACCTCTCCCATGAGCGATTAATCCTGCTTCAGCAACAACTAAGTTTTTCATACCATCGATGATTTTATGGCGATATTTTAGACTTTCATAGCGTGGGTGACTTTTAGGGACAGTCGAGTCTTCATTTTTTTCGTTCATTGTTTTATCAAACTATTAGAAAGGTTTTTCCATATTAGGATAAAGAATAAGGAAAAACTATTAATCTTTTGTTTATTTAAATAATAGTGTAGATAGAAATGAGCACTGAAAGTAAAAAGAAAAGTAACGATTTAGAATTTTATCGAACCAAAAAATTACTAGAAAATTTAAGAAATAAGAAAGGGTTTCATACGGAATTAATTTCGTTGTATATTCCTCACGATCGAAAGATATCCGACGTAACTAACTATCTTAAGAACGAGATAAGCGAAAGTCAAAATATCAAATCTAAATTAACTAGGAAAAACGTTTTAGATGGCATTTCAAGTCTTTTAGGGCAATTAAAGAACATAAGAGAAGCTCCTGAGAATGGGTTAGTGATGTTTTCAGGCGCAATACCTCAGAATAATACTCCAGGAACAGAAAAGAACGAGATGTACATAATCGTTCCCCCAGAAAAAGTAAAAACCTTTAGATATCATTGTGCAAGTGAATTTTTGTTATGGCCTTTAGAAGATATGCTTCAACCTAAGGAAACATATGGATTAATAGTGATAGGAAGAGCAGAATCCGCTGTGGGATATCTTAGGGGAAATCATGTTGAGGTGGTAAGAGAATTTACTTCAGGGATTCATGGAAAACATCGTGCAGGAGGTCAATCACAAAGACGATTTGAGAGATTAATTGAAGAAGCTGAAATGGCATTTTATAGAAGAATTTCGGATGAGACAAATAAATTATTCTTATCGTACGAAGATTTAAGTGGAATATTCATTGGTGGTCCTGGACAGTCAAAGGATAAATTTGCTAACGATGAAAGTTTAGATTACAGGCTGCGAGAAAAAATAATTGATGTGGTAGATTTAGGTTATGGAGGAGCTGAAGGGATTAGAGCATTAATAGATAAAATTAAAGAAAAAATTGAAAATGTAAAATATATCAGAGAAAAACAGATCATGCAACGTTTTATGAAAGAAATTTCAAATGATACTGGCTTAGCTACCTATGGATTAGAAGAAGTAAGGAAATCCTTAAATATGGGTGCTGTAGATACATTAATCCTTTCTGAAAAAATAGATATCTATCACATAAAATTAAGTTGTTCTAATTGTGGATATGCTGAAAACAGATCGTCTAGTGAAAAGGAATTAATCCAATTCGAGAATCAGATACAAGATGAAAGTTGTCCAAAATGTAATTCAAATACATTTAGTATTATTAAAAAAAGTTCAATGATAGAAGAACTTGGAGAAATTGCTGAAGCCACAGGATCTGATGTTGAAATATTATCAACCGAAACCGAAGAAGGAGAGACCTTATATAGTACTTTTGGAGGAATTGTTGCAATCCTTCGCTATAAAATAAGTTATTAAAAGAACTAAATTGATGATTAGATATTATTTTAGATTTTTATAATTTTGAGCAATTGGTTTTTAAATTTTCGTATAAAAAATAATGTAAAAAAAAGTGAAAAGATTTGGACTTAAAAGAATTATTGTTAAATTTAAAAATGGTGATGTTTGGCGGAAAAGGAGGGGTAGGAAAGACTACCTGTGCGGCAAGTTCGGCAATTTGGGCCGCAGAACACGGAAGAAATACCTTAATTATTAGTACGGACCCTGCGCATTCTCTGGGTGATAGTTTAGGAGTGGAATTACCTCCTGGAGAGCCAACACCCATTGATGGAATACAAAATTTAACCGCGTTAGAAATAAATCCTAAAGCAAATATGGCGGAGTTACAGGGGTTAACCGCAATGAATCCTATGGAGGATATGGGATTAGGAGGGATGATGGAGGGTTTTGGTATGGAAGATGTAGCAGACATGGCCTCTATGAATCCTCCGGGAATCGATGAAGCTTTAGCTTTTGGAAAAGTATTGGAATTTATCGAAACAGATCACGATTACGATCTGATTGTATTCGATACTGCTCCAACAGGGCACACTTTAAGATTTCTAAGCCTCCCTGAAACATTGTCTGGATGGATTGGAAAATTGTTAAAATTGAGGATGAGAATTGGTAAATTATTTGGCATGTTTAAAAAAATGTTTTCTTGTCATGCATAGCGAACGATAGGCAGAACAAGTCCTTTAGATCCTCGCAGTGTGCTAACTTGTGGCGAGTTCGCTAAACTCCGGTGGGTTCTAGGCTCACAGCCTTCATTTTAAGGATATCGTAATATATTAGTATTCGTTTTACATATTCTACAGGCTCTCTGCCACGGCAATAACCATACTTGGCTTTCTTATAGTATTTACGCTGCGAAAGGAGTGGCAGCACCTCACTCAGGGACGACCAGGTGTTGGGATCAAGCCCTTTTTCACGGGCGAGTTGTCTTGCGTCTGAGACATGTCCTGGCCCAACATTATAGCTTGCTA
>JBHLLE010000432.1:4075-4330 GCA_048885945.1 Candidatus Hermodarchaeota archaeon
AATATCGTCAGAGCTATCATATAGACGCCGCAGGTACTTTACACCTCCGTAAATACTTTGCTTTGGGTCTAGCCTGTTTGTGACGCCCATTTCGCGGGCCGTGGTAAGGGTCAGCTGCATAAGCCCCCTTACCCCAGTGTGGCTCCGAGCTCGCCGTCTAAAGTGCGACTCCTGATATATCACAGCAGCAATCAAACGCCAGTCAAAGCCGTATTGCTCCGCAGCTCTCTCGAGCATCTCCTGATATGTGGCGAG
>JBHLLE010000433.1:0-4320 GCA_048885945.1 Candidatus Hermodarchaeota archaeon
TACTGATGAAAATGTTAATAAGATTGTTGGGCAAGCCGTTGCGATTCTTGGCTAATCTACAATTTCAGATTCTGGATTTTCATCAGCATCAAACTTTCTTTTCATATATTGTCCAAAATCTGAATCAAAATCCCAAGGAATTAAAATAAACTTACTTGGATATGTGTCTCTTATAATATAATAATTTTGGGACCAAAAGTCCTTATGTAAAATAAAAAAATTATATATAAAAAAATCAATTAAGTTTAATTTATCAAATTTGGAATAAATACCCGTTTCTGGATCAAAAAATTCTTGATTAGAGCTGTCTCTGACAAAATAGATTAGGTTTGTCATAATATTATCAACAATGTAAATATCATCATCCTCATTAGGCCAGTCTTGTTCCCACGAATTATCTGAATAATCAATAAAGTTTGTTCCGTGAGATATTGATTGAAAAATTAAGCTAGAATTAATATTTTTTTGAGCACCACTTAATTCAAAAAGTCTTCTATCATTCTTTTCAGCTAAGAGATATAAACCTTGAAATTTTCCATTTAAATACAGACAAACAAATTCAGAATCAGGTAAAATAGCAGTAGGATTAAAAACTTCTAAAGAACGCCATAAGTCAAAAGATAATTTTATTCTTATTTTTGATAAATCCAAAAACATAGCAAATAGTTGCCAATCATCGTCTTTTCTCATCCCTAATAAGGAAATTCTTTTCGATAATTCTATTCGGTATCCTTTTTTCGGTTGACGTGCGTTATAGACTCCACGTACTTTTATTCGTGAATTTATCATAGGAACATTATAATCTTCATTTTCACTGTTTAATTCAAAAGTACAATTTGCATAATTATTATTATTTAGCTCTTCTTGACAATTAATATTTATTTTAGGGAAATCTGAAGGAGTTATGGGATTGTAATTAAAATAAGTATAGAAAGTTATACTACTAACTATAACTGATAATATAAGAGTAATAATTAGCATTTCTCTTTTATGATGATGAAAAGGTAATGCTTGTTGTGAATTTTTACGAGAAATCATAAAAGTTATAAGTTGAATTCTTAAAGGCTTTAATTACAAGTATTAATATTCAATTATCCTTATTAAGTTGAACTTTATAAAATTGATAAATATTAAAACTCAGCGAAGTAAGAATCACAAAAATCTAATCTCTCTGGTATCCACTTAAACAAATTATTAATGTAATCTTCGATTATAAATTCTTCACCTTCATCTCTTTTTTCGATTTTATCTTTCCATATTAAAACCTCGACCGCTAAAATATCTTGAATATCTTTATAAATGTTAGATAATTCATCTATAATGTATTCATCTGTCCAGAGATTTTCTCTTAAATAATTCCAACGAATTTTACAATCTTCTCTAAAATCACTATTATTTAATAACCTATTATATAATCCATTTACTTTTTTTATGAGGGATGTAGCGTTATCTGTTGCGCTATATTCTTGATTACCTTTTTGACCAAAACTACCGTCAAAGTCCCAAGGTACTAAAAATATTTTACTAGGATTTGTGTTTCTTACAATATAGAAATTATTACTCCAAAAATCTGTATGAACCTGAAAATAATTATAAAGAAAAAAATCAATTAAATTTAACTTATCAAACCTAGAATATACTCCAGTCTCCGAATCATAGAATTCTTCGTCTGAGGTGTTGTTAATAAATGTTACTAACTCGTACAAGATTTCATTCTTAATATAAATTCCATCATCTTCGTTAGGCCAATCTTGTTGCCATCCAATATAATCAATTTGCTTAAAAACTTCATAAGATTTAGCTTGAAGAATAAAACTGGTGTCTAAATTATTTTGAGCATCGTCTAAGTCGAATAACCTTCTATCATTTTTTTCAGCTAATAAATATAATCCTATAAATTCTCCATTTAAATATACAGAAACATATTCAGAATTAGGTAAAATAGCGGTAGGATTAAGATCTTCTAATGAACGCCATAAGTCAAAAGATAATTTTATTCTCATGCGTGGATAATCCAAATATAACGCAAATAATACCCAATCATCGTCCTTTCTCATCCCTAATAAAGAAACCCTGTCGGATAATTCTAAACGATACCCTTTTTTAGGTAGTTTAGCATTTGTCATACCTTGAAGTTTGATTAAAGCGTTCATAGGTCGAATATTATATTCAGAATTTTTACTTACCAATTCAAAAGTACAATTACTATATTCTTCTCTCTCAATTTTTTCGTCACATAAGATATTTATGCGGTGATAATTTGAAGTTTGGGCTGGTGAGTATACAATGTAAGAATAAAAAAATATGGATAATAATGCTGCTAATCCTATTAGAATTAAAATAATTATTTCTTTTTTTCGCCGATGCAGTGGTGGTTTATTTTCAAAGGCTCTGATTGATGACATAAAAAAAATTGCTAAAATTTCTAAGATTTATATTTATATAATGCTTAAATCTTTTATTATTCTCATGATTTAGGTGGTTTAAGTATGATCAAGGAATATCTCTATGAAATTTTCAAGATAATTAATTCGTACTAAAAATTATATATTTATTTAAAGTATATATGAAAATCTGAAGAAATTTGGTAAATATACTTTGAATCTTTTTTCTATTTTAAAAAAGTACTTGTATTTTTAATTATAATTATAAAACAATCTTCTGATAATTCTCTTTCATATACTTTAACCATATTTCTAAGCTATATATCATCCATAGCTTTTGTCCAAATTGGAAATCTTTTCTATTTCTTTCAATCCAAATTTTAAATTTTTCAATATCAAAATAATTAGAAATGTAGTTGTTATGATTTACTAATAACTCAATCATTGAGGTAATATAATTCTCTCCAAACCATTTGTTCAATGGAAGAGGAAATCCTTGTTTTTTTCGATTGATTATTTCTTTCTGAAGATAATTCTCTCCGATTTTTTTCAAAATATATTTTGGATCATCATATTCTTCAGAAATTATATTATATGGCAAATCTATTGATTTTTTAAGCGAATTAATATCTTTAAATTTGTTTTTATACTCAAAGGGAAGTCTATAAACAATTTGAACAAATGTATGATCTAAAAAGGGTACTCTAGATTCAACTGCACTTGCCATACTTGAATTATCACTTCTCATAAGTAAACCTGGAAGATGAATTTTCAAAAAAATATAAGATATTTTATTATAATAATCTCTGGGACATTTTTCCATATAAGTTTTAAAAATTTTTTTATATTCGTAATAATAGTTATCTTTAAGCAAGTCTTTCAAGTCTTCATTTGAGAAATAACCATATATATCTAAAAAAAAGTCTAAAAAATTAATTTCATTGTCTATAATCGTCTTCTTTAAATAATCAAAAGGAGAACGAAAAATTCTTCCATAACCTGCAAAAATCTCATCAGCACCTTCACCTGCCAATACTACTGAAGCAGTTTTTTTGATATTATTATAGAGTTGATAGAGAGCAATTTCATTAGGTACACCAATAGGTTCGTCTTTAAATTTTATGTAATCGTCCATAATTGATAAAAAATTTTTATTATCAATCAAGAGCTCATTATGATTTGTCTGATATTTTTCTGCCACGATTCTTGCAAATGGCGTTTCATCAAACCCATATTCCGTAAATTTTACAGTATACGTATTTATTTTATCTTTTTTCAACATTGCCATAATTGCTGTAGTTAAACTGGAGTCTAATCCACCAGATAAGATTGATCCAACTTTAACATCGGCAATTAGTCTATATTCTACGCTTTTAATTAATTCTTGTTCAATTAGATCTTTTTGAGAGTTAAAAGAATCAATTATTTCAGCGTGTTTTAAATCCCAATATTCGTTTATTTTTATTTCGTTTGTATTGAAATCGAAGACTAAATTATTTCCAGGTTTTAATTTATATATTTTACTAAAAAAAGTTTCCTCTTCTAAAACATAACGATATCTTAAAAATGAAGAGATAGATTTAGGATTAATACTTAAATTGATATTGTGCTCTAGAATTGACTTAATTTCTGAAGAAAAGATAAATTTATCTTTTTGATGATAATAATAAAAAGGCTTAATCCCTAATCTATCACGGGAGCAAAAAAGAATGTTTTTATTAAGATCAAATATACAAAAAGCCCACATTCCATTGAAGTAGTGTACACATTCTTCCCCAAATTTTTGATACATAGCAAGTATTACTTCAGTATCACTTGTAGATCGAAATTTATAATCTTTACAATAGATTTTTTTAAGATCCTGAAAGTTATATATTTCTCCATTAAAAACAATATAAATAGATTTATCTGTATTATGCATTGGCTGATTTCCAGT
>JBHLLE010000434.1:0-2082 GCA_048885945.1 Candidatus Hermodarchaeota archaeon
TTAGAAAGATTTAATAAGAGTTTTTATCATCATATAGCTCTACTTCGTTAATAACCACTATGTTTTTATATAGTTCGCATTTCTTTCCTTTATCTTCAACCTTATAGATTTCTATAACACCACTATCTTTAGTAGAAGATAGAATTTTCTCAATAAACACTTTTTCTAAATTTCCTTTTAACACCACCTCGTCAGTTATATCTTCACCACGCCAAAGATAAATATAATATATTTCTTCTTGAAATGGTCTGTACATTCTTTTAAACCAATTTATTTTAAGAATTATTTTTTTATTTTAGTATATATATTATATTGTTTTTGGCTATATTTAAGTGTTATTATTATATTGGATATACTACCTATACTATCAGATAATTTATGAACAATAATTAAAACATTATAAAAATTAGAAAAAAATAAATTTTGTATTAAAATGAAGATAGAATGGTCTAAAATGTGTTTTATCCGCTTTACTAACTTTAAGAATATTATTATTAATAATATTATTGATTGTGAAATCTTTTTAAATTAGAACCTTCTAAAATAGATTAATATTTCTTTGATATATAAAGAAATCTTAAAACATAAATAAAATAAAAGCTGATGTTAAAATGTATCATTTAGACGGTACGGATTATTTAAAGGAAAAATATTATAAAAAGACATTAAGTATTTGTCCAGAATGTCTACAGAGAGTACCAGCGGAGATCATTGAACGAGATGACGAGATTTGGTTAGAAAAGACCTGTAAAGAACATGGTTTCTTTAAAGACAAGCTTTCTTCAAGTGCTAAATATTACAAATGGACCCATTATGGCACAGACATGTGGAGTTTCGAAAAAGATGGTGATTCAAATCCGCCAGATTGTGAATGTTCGGATCCAAGAGGGTGCCCTTATAATTGTGGATTATGTACAGAACACTTGTCTACTTGCTCCTTGTGCTTAATAGATTTAACAAATAGATGTAATTTTAATTGCAACTTTTGTTTCGCTAACGTTCAAAAGGCTGGTTATTTAGTCGAACCAACTATCGAAGAAATCGAGAAAATAATGGATCATTTCAGAAATAAACCCATACCTGCAGTAAGTATTATGTTTTCTGGTGGTGAACCCACAGTAAGAAAAGATTTTCCAGAAATTTGCAAAATGGCTAAAGACAAAGGTTTTAAGGAGGTTATTGTAGCTACTAATGGGTATGGATTTCAGAAAAAGAATGGTGGTCTTGAATGGACCAAAAAGGTCTATGAAATGGGTTTAGACACATTATATCTTCAATTTGATGGGGTAAATAACGAAACATATGAAAAAACTCGGGGAATTAAGGGTTTAATGGACTATAAAATGCGAGTTGTTGAAAACTGTCGAAAAGCAGGTTTATCCTCAATCAATTTAGTTGCTACGATCGTAAATGGAGTAAATGACAAAGAAGTCGGTAATATTATTCAATTCTGCATTGATAATATAGATGTAGTCAGAGGTGTTACCTTCCAGCCTGTATCTTTATGCGGTCGTATTTCAGCAGAAGAAATGGATGATTTAAGAATTACCAATGCGGACGTTATTAAAGAAATAGAGAAGCAAACGGGAGGGAAGATTAATATGGAATCTGCATGGTATCCATTAACTACTATTGTTGAGTTCGGTAGAATTATAGCATACCTAGCGGAGGTTGATCCTATAGAATTTACTTGCCATCCTGATTGCGGGTTCGCAACTTACATGGTTATTGATCCTAAAACAAATGAAATGGTTCCAATTACAGACTATTTTGATCCTTTAAAAATTGTAGAATTTTCTAATCGATTTTGGGAGAAAATTAAACACAAAGAAAAGAATCCACCTAGATTTTTCACTAATTTGTTAGGAGATGTAGGCAAAACATTAGATAAAGGATTAGAATTTCTAGATAAAACACAATTAAAAGCTAGATTTCTATTAGGGATGCTGCAATATACTAAAAAACCAGGTAAACTCATGGAAATGTTTAGTAGAGTTCTAATAAACGGAGACTGGGAGAGTATTAGTTCGTTCACGCATGGAACGCTTCTCATTAGTTCTATGCACTTTCAAGACGCATATA
>JBHLLE010000434.1:2092-4318 GCA_048885945.1 Candidatus Hermodarchaeota archaeon
GAACAAAGCGCTGTATTGTTCATTTTGGAATAGCAATGCCTGATGGTTCAATACGTGAAATACCATTTTGCACACATAATACGATTCACAGACCTCACATAGAAAAGCTGATAGCAAAGAAATTGACAGAAAAAGTCAAATCTGAATTTGACACTTCAATAGGACAACTAGCTACCGAAATTGAGCCAGATGTAGCGCACAATGGGGGTATTATAAAAAAGGAAGACAATATAAAAAAAGAAGAAATAGATGAATAGGTGAATTAGAAAATGGTTGATAAAAAAACAGATTCTAAATTTGTAGAATTAACGGAATTAACGACTTCAACAGGTAAAGAATACGAAGACGCGATGCTTCAGCGAGTAGAATATTTCGCCAAGAAAAACGCAGAGAAATCTGTTTTTAACAATTTTATACAAAACACAGTTGTTAAAGGATTAAGTTCAATCTTGGATTTAAAGGTTAAAATTGACGAATCGCTCGGAGAGGAAAATTTAAAAAAGGTACACGAAGCTATTGACCAATTACTTTTATTTGGCCTATAAAATCTTTTTTTTTTAAACTAATTTTAACTTAAATTTTTTGGAATTATTGTTATTAATATTTATTTTTTATTTTTATTCAAATGATTAATTCATTTTATAAGATATTATATTAAGGTTCTACAAGGATTTTAATCTCTTTTGTATCTGAATCAATTCCACACTCAAATCCTTCCTCAACAATTTCGTCAAGTGGGATGATTTTAGTAATAATCGGATCTGGATCTACGAGTTTACGAGCTACTAAATCAATCGCGAATTCAAGATCTTGTCGTAAAGCTCCAATAACACCTTGAATACGATTTTGATTCATTACATATTTTAGAAGATTAATTTCAACAGGTTTATCCCATAGTCCAATTTGTACAATTGTGCCTCCTTTACGAACTAAATCGAGAGCAGCATTAACTAATGTAGGATTTCCAGAGCATTCAAATACAAAATCAGCACCAGATACTCCTTTTTTATTAGCTCTCTTTATTCTTGGTAAAGTTAATTTGTTTAAAGCTAGGTCGGGATTAAATTTTTTTGCTACTTCCAATCGGTAAGGATTTCTCTCAACAACTACAATTGAATTTGCTCCAGCTAATTTTAGACATTGCAATGTAAATTGTCCTAACGTTCCCAACCCTAAGATAACAGCAGAATTTCCTGCCACAAAACTTGTTTCTCTTAAAACTTGTAGGGGAGTTCCTATTTGATCAAATATAGTACCTTGTTTATACGGAATTGCATCCGGTAAAACCATGAGATTTCGCTCTTCTACTAACATGTATTCTGCAAATCCTCCATTTCTACCTACTCCAATACTTTCGAGTGAATTTTCGCAAAGATTATTATATCCTCTCTGACAATAAAAACAATATCCACAGCTTAATGACACATCAATGAAAACTCTATCTCCAATTTTCCATTTTTTTATCCCTTCGCCTAATTCTTCAATAGTACCACATATTTCATGACCTAACACACAAGACATCGGCCATAATCCCGTTTTATAAAATTCTAAGTCTGAGCCACATATCCCAGCATACTTAACTTTAACTAAAGCTTCTCCTTTCTTTGGTTTAGGTTTAGGCAAGTCTACAATGCGGATTTTCTTTTTACCTTCATATAAAGCTGCTTTCATAATTTTCTCCTACTAAAAAACTAGAAATTCATTTTTTCACAAAATATATTTTTGATTTAATGATTTAATAAGATTAACATGGTTTATAATGTAGTTACAATACCTATTGTTGTATTATTCGTCGTAAATGGATTTGGACAATTATATTACGCTTTTAAATTAAAAAAGAAATTTCCTAACGAGCATAATTTTCAAAATTCTATTCTCACTTTTTTCTTGTGGATAACGGCTGGAGTATTATATCCTTTTTTCTACCTACGAGATAATTTACATATTAGATGGTTTCAAACGCTATCTTTAACCATTATCTGTATTTACACCCCCATTTTTATACTATCAATTTTACTTTTTCAATATTTTTTTATTATTAGAAGAAATCCTACCGCAAAGAAAAATCGAAATATTGAACGTTTTCTTAGTGATTTTGATGAATTTAATCCGAGAGATAATCCGAATAAGTCATCATCTTTAATTACAGATATACATAGAAAATCCTTCCATTTTTTACCCGCAGCTATAATAATATCTTTATGGATTTTTGCAGTCTATATCTGG
>JBHLLE010000435.1:0-4316 GCA_048885945.1 Candidatus Hermodarchaeota archaeon
TTTTAAAAATTTATCAATGGAGTTTTTCCATTTGTTTTTCCAATCTTTTATACTGTCGTCAATCTTATTCTTAACCAACTTTACTCCCATTTCAAATGGGGATTCTCCTTCTTCTGGTCTTGTAAAATAGCCGCTAATGAATCTAAAAACTTGTTTAATTGTAAATTTATCTACCATAAATTCCTTAAAGCGAGATGAGGATTTGAAAACAATCCAAGAAAATAAGATTATAACAAAGGAAATAACTAGATAAATTCGATGATATAAATCACTAATTCTTAAATTTGGATTAAAGTATGTGGATAAAATTGGGAAATTAGCTATGAATGTATCGCTTATAAAGAAGGAATCTAAGTATACCATATGATAACCGAGTCCTAGGCCTAAAATTATTAAAACCAGACCTTTTTCACCAAATAGATTTCTTAAGTGATGGGTTACATAGAGTCTAGATTGAAATTGTACAGGACTTTCAAAGGGGATTGGACGATTAGGAGTTTCTGAGATTCTTCTAGTAAACACTTGCACTAAGTACAGCACACTTATGAAAAGCACCAAAACTTCTAATGACAATGAAAAAGCGTTTTCATTAGCATAATTAAAGCTCATGATAATATGATAAAACATAAACATGTTAAAGAACCCAACTGCTGTAGCATAATTAATAATTCCAGGATTAGAGTCTACTTTTTTTGGAGCTTCTCTCATTAAGTTTAAGACAATTAAAGCGTTTATTACGCCAAAAATACCAAAGATCAAAGATGAAGGATGCGATTGAAATGCCATATAAACGTAAAGAGGTATGGTAATATAGGCTACTGCTTTAAGCAGAGGACCAAAGAAAATATGATTTTTAGGCATACCTAAAGTAATTACCTTCTTTGGAAAGGAAGTAAAAAAATACATTATTAAAAAGAACAATGAAATTGATGAAATCATAATCCAAGTGAAGAAGAAAAACAATTTAGCGTAAACAAAAATTGGATTATCGTAAGACCATTCAATGAATAGAAAAGCCAGTATAAAAACAACGATTATTAGAGACGCACATAAAACATATAAAAAATGATTCTTAATTCTTCCTACTAATATCCCAGAGATGATAAATGCAAACGCAATAAAAATTTCTAAAATAAGTAGAGTATGAATAATTTCTAATGACTGATATACATTTAAATGATATAACACAGCAAATACAGTATTAGTGGAAATAATTAATACTATGATTACTAAAAAAGAAATATATTCCTTTTGTTTAAGCTTTTGGATACCACCAAAAACTCTATTTTTTAAAAACCAATAAATAGTTCTCTCTAAATACGACATATTAATTCAGATTCTCTTTTTTTTTGATTCAATATAATTATAATATGAATGCATCATAATAAAGGCATTCAAAGAATGCTCTATTCTATCGACAACAGGAATTCCAAACTTGGAAGCACTCTTAATAATATATTCGAAAACCCATCGCGAACCAAAACACACACATACTGCCGGTTTATGGTATTGTTTAGCCAATTTCTTCATGAGCCTAAAATGTGGAGATAATGTGAAATGAAACTGTTCTAAAGGCCATCTTGGTACCGCGAAAATAAATAGTATTGCATCTACATTTTCGTCTTTAAATATAACTTTAAGAGATGGACTTAGAGTACCAAACATAGAAGGACCTAAGTCAATAGTTCCTTCAATCGAAACCCAATCAGGTATTATATTTTTAATGGTTTGGATTGTTTCTTCTTTTAATTTTGCCAACGATAATCCTTTTTCTACGATCTTATCACAAGCTAATATTCCTAAACTTCCAGACGCAGTAATTACAGCAACATTTTTACCTTTTGGTAAAGGTTGGGACGAGAAGATATGAGCCATATTAAACATTTCGTAAAAATCATAGACTCTAAAAATCACGGGATTTTGTCTAAAAACGGCATCATATATTTTATCATTTCCCGCAATTGAACTAGTATGGCTCTTTACTGCTTTTGAACCGATATTTGTTCTTCCATTTTTAAGGATTAAAACAGGTTTTGACATATTTTTTAGTACATCAAAAAATTCTTTCCCTCTATTCGTCCCTTCCAAATACATCGTAATTATATCAGTATAAGGATCCTTATTTAAATATTCGAGAATATCTACCTCATCTACATCAATTTTATTTCCTAGAGTAATTGATTTAGAGAATCCAATAGCTTGTGCACTTCCCCAATCAATGAACACATTGCCTAGTACCCCCGATTGAGCGATAATTGATATTTTACCTTCTAATTCTCGTTTAAAATCAACCTCAGCACTAGTGAATTTATTACGAAAATTAGTAACCCCTACGCAGTTAGGACCAATTATTCGAATAGGAGACTTTTTTATAATATCTTTAATCTCCTTTTGAAGATTTATATACTTTTTAATTCCTGTTTCAGCGAATCCAGCTGATTCTAAAATTATTCCATTCACACCTTTATCAATACAATCTTTTATAGCTTGGGGTACGTGTTCGTTTCCTACTAAAATTATGGCTAATTCAATTTCATCAGGGATATCCTTGACGTTTTTATAAGCTTTATGTCCTAATATTTCTGACTTGTTTAAATGGACGGGATACGTCTTAAATTTCGAATTTAAGAGATATTTGGTGGTAGTAAATCCAAACCTTATTGTATCTGATGCGCCGATGATAGCTATTGACTTGGGATTAAAAAAAATATCAATATTTGACATAATCTTATATTAATATTATAATACAATTTGAGTTTAAAATTATTTTAATTCAAAATCCTCGAGATTTTTATTTACAAATATAGAAAAATTTAATAAGAAAAACCTCACAAATTAAAATTCCATTATATAATGAATACTAAAGATGAAAAAGTAGAGGTTAAAATTGTATGCCCCATTTGTAAAACCGAAGAAGAGTTATGTATACCTAAATCTATAATTAATTACGCAAAACAATTAACCACCATCTCAATTCAAAAGGGATTGATATGCGAACATCACTTTCAAGCATTTATTGATAAAAATTTCAAAGTGCGAGGGTATCAGAAGATTGATTTTGAATTTGAACCCAAATATGCTGAGGAAAAAAATGAAATCAATAAGAGAGATGCTAGGATAATAGATCATGAGGAAGATTTATTTAATAACTTGGTATTAGAGGGCAACATTATTGAATACAAACCCAAAAGTGCTAATAGTAAAAATTTTGGGAAAGATGCTATGGAAAATACGAATAAGAATAAAAAAATGACGCTTGAAGAAATATACGAACAATTCTGGGAATTCATTGATGAGAATAATCCACAGTTTAAAGAATTAATTATTAAAGATAAAAGAAGAACTAAAGCGTCAACCATTGCTTTTATTTAATAGAGCAATGAGTTTTTTACTTTTTTTTAATTTTATAAACTTTAAATTGATTATAATTTAATAATTAATTAAAACGAAAAGTTGTATAATCCTTTCATTACAAAATAGTTTAACATGTATATAAGTGGATTAATTAAAAAAGAATTTGGTAGGATTAGAGCAGATAAACGAACTTTAGTTTTAATTTTTATTATACCTTTAATATTAATCGTGATTTTTGGACTCACATCTGGTGGAGGTCCAACTATGGTTTACGAGGCAGCAATCATTACCCGTGATAATGAACCTTGTAATTGTTATAATTCTACTTCGGAGTACGATGAAACATTCATAGATATTGTCGAAGATGATTGTTCGGCATGGGGGTTATTCGATGACTTTGAAACTGAAGACGAGGATGACTACGATAAAACATTTGATAAGTGTCTTGAATTATTGAAAGAAGAATTAATTGATGTGTTTATAGTATTATCTTACGATTTCTCAGAGAAAGTTAATAACGAATCAACTGTAAAAATCAAATGTTATATAGACGGTTCAGATTTAGATGCTGTTAAGGCAGTTAAAGTAGCGATGCAAGAACCTATCGGATTATTTAGAATAGAAGTTGATAAAATGGCAAATTTCACGACACAAGTACCATATCTTGAATACGAAGTCCCTTTCTGGAGAAATCAAGTTTTAAATTATGCCTTTCCGATGATTGCAGCGATGCTGATAATTGGTTTATTGATGAATCTTACATCATTATCCATAGTATCTGAAAAACCTCTTCCGAGAATGTTAATAACACCCACAGCTAAGCTTGAGGTTATATTAAGTAAGTTGATTGCTAATACTATTGTTATGATATTGCAAGTAACTGAAATATTTGTTATGTCTGCTATTTTTGACCTATACTGTTTAGGATCTTTATTCGATCTTTATTTAATACTATTGATGAC
>JBHLLE010000436.1:0-4304 GCA_048885945.1 Candidatus Hermodarchaeota archaeon
CATTCGATAGAGTGGTACGTGAAGCAACTACTATTTTAGAAGATAGACTACGCAGCATGGTCTCTCGTGACCAATTATCGTCTTTAATTCCGTTGTATGCTGACCAAACTCTGGAAAAGCTTATAAATTGCTGGAAAATGACGATGTAAAAGAGTTTTATTTAGGACTTACTGATGAACCTTTAATTCATTTAAATGACTTAAAACTTGAAGGGTTGGTAATTGATCCTGATGTTTTAATATTTGCCAGTCGACATAAATCTAAGACTTCAAGACCTGCACTTTTAACGCATACTACCGGAAATTGGGGTAAACAAGCCGACTTTGGGGGTAATCCACGAGAAATTTCTTATTCTAGCGCATTACTTCTAAAATCGGGATTTCTTTGTTTAAAGGAGGAGTATGAACAATCAAAATTAGAAGATTTCTCTCTGGATATTGAAGTTACTCATCATGGTCCAACTACGCTGAAAAAACCTTTAATTTTTATAGAATTAGGAAGTACTGAGGAAGAATGGAATATAGCTGAAGCAGGAAGTGTGGTGGCGAACGCAATAATTAAAGCAAGTTTTCAATATCTAAAATATCAAAAAACAAAAGATCAAAAAATAGGTGTAGGATTTGGAGGAACTCATTATGCGCCTCAATTTAAAAAACTAATTTTAGAGAAAGACGTTGCTATTTCATTTATTTGCCCAAAGTATTTCATAGAAGAATTAACAGAATCTACGATTAAACAAATGATTAATCATAATATAGAAGATATCGATTTGTTTATAATTAACTGGAAAGGAACTAATTCTGAACAAAAAAAACATCTAATTCCACTTTTAGAGAATTTTGATATCCCAGTTATAAAATCTAAGGATGTTTAATAAATTAAAATAGTTAATTTGCTTCTTTTTTAATCTGTTCGTAATATTTTATTAAATTTTTGAACACGTAATCTGCTGCAGAAAAACCTTGAGTAGCAGTTCTGGATAAAATTTTGTTTAAAAAATCAAAGTGAGGAGTTTTATTATCCAGCTCAACATTTAATTCTCTAATATTATAAAAGCTCCTCCAAAATTGAGTTGGCCATTCAATTAATGCGCGCAATGATTTGTTGTATTTATCTTTACCATTCTGACTTAATTTCAATTCATTGTTCAGTTCGTAAAAAAAATTCCTATCTTTTTTGGTTATTAAAATAATACCATCTAATTCAATTTCTTCCATTGTTTCATTTATTTTTTCGAGAGTTAAATACTTCATTTGCAATTTTTTCATATTTTCAAGAATTTCATAATCCATTTGTCCTTTAAGTTTTATTAACAAATAATTTCTTGCTATAATATTATATTTAAGTGGAACCGATTCGTGATTCATTTGGTTAAATTGAACTAAATTACCTAAAATCTCTCTTGCGACAAAATATTTAAGAATATTTTGATCTTCTTTGGAAAAATCTTTTATAAATAATTTAGAATCATTGAAGTATAAGTTATATAGCGTTTCTAAAAGAGTTTTAATTGCGTAATAGCCATCAACAAAACAAGCTTCCACTTTTTTTATAATATCTATTCGATATTCGATTTCTTGTTTAAATTTCGTTTTATCGAACTTGATTTCTCGAATTTTATGAGGAGAATTATCGAGAGGAGCCAAATATTCGTGCCACTTATTAGAAAATCTAGATCCTTGAGTATTTGCTATTGATGCAAGTTTATGTACTACATTCGTCAGTTTTTCTAAAAATTCCTGTTCGCTAACATGAGTCATTAATGGATACCAAATAAGTTTGGATTCATTTTATACCAAATATTAATAATACAAATTAGAATGGTGTTATCATTTCAATAACAAATCTAATATTTAAAATTTTTCTCAAGGTAATCTAAGATTGTTTTGAAATTTCATGAATTACGTCTAATACTTTTGCTACTTGATCGTCATTTATTACTAGTGGGGGAAGAAGTCTAATTACCGTTAATCCTGCGTTAAGCATTATAACATGTAGTTTTTCAGCTTTTTGAATTAATTCTCTAACTTTTGTTTTATATTCTATACCGACCATTAAACCTTTTCCTCTTACAGTTCTTATTATGTCATTATTCTCTGCTAATGTGTTCAAATTAGAAAGAATTTTTTTTCCTTGTTTTGCTGAATTTTCTACAAGATTTTCTTCTAGAATAATATCAATTACTGCGTTTGCCGCGGCACATACAATAGGATTTCCTCCAAAAGTTGTTCCGTGTTCACCATCTAAAAATTTATTATATAAATCTTCAGAAGCTACAGTGGCACCCATTGGAAGCCCTCCAGCTATTGCTTTTGCCATACATATTATATCTGGTTCTATATTGTAATGCTCAAATGCAAACATCTTTCCAGTCCTTCCAAATCCTGTCTGTACTTCATCTACGACTAGGGTTATGTCTTTTTCGTCACATAACTCTCTCAATGCTTTTGGAAATTCATCAGGTACGGGATATATCCCTCCTTCACCTTGAATCAGTTCACAAAAAATAGCTATTGTATTGTCATTTACTAATTCTTTAACAGAATCTATATTTCCATGGGACGCAAATTTAACATGATTACTCAACCAGGGTAGAAATGGTTTTCGATATCTCATATTATGGGTCATAGCTAATGAACCCAACGTTCTTCCGTGAAAATCTCTCTTAAAAGCAATAACTTCAGGTTTATTTTTATCTCTATTTGTTGCTAGTATTATTTTAAGAGCAGTTTCAATTGATTCAGTTCCACTATTACACAAAAATGACTGATTTAACGATTTTGGGGTAATATTAGCTAACTTTTCCAATAATTTCGCTCTTACTTCCACGGGATACCCGGGTGAAATCATAACTAAATTATCTAGTTGTTTTTTAACTGCTTCAATATATTTTGGATGACTGTGCCCTATATTTAAAACAGCATGTCCAGCTTCGCAATCAATATATTCGTTTCCTTTTTCGTCATACAAGAGAGCCCCTTTACCTTTACTTACCACAAATTCTCTTTTTGAAAATAATTTAGTATGATGAGCTTTTTCAATATCAATCAAATTAGAATAATAATCTGACATAATAAATTTCCAAATAAATTATTAATAAATAAAATTTAATTGAACAAAATTATTTAATGCTAAAATAATTTTCGAGATTTAAAATATATTGATTATGCATCATTTAAAATTAATCCAAGTTGAACGTAAATAGATTGAGATGAGTTTAATTTCAAAAAAAGAGAGAATTATTTCAATTCTCTTTTTTAAATTTTAAATATAGATCCAAACATATTGGAACAACAATTATATCAACGATTACGTGAAATAAATTGAAATAATTAAAGACATTTTCTGTAGTTAGAATAATAATAAATCTTATAAATCCGTAGGTACCACCAATAATTAGAACTACTGAAATAAATAGCAACAACAATTTATTATTTTTTAAATAGATCAGCAATATTCCAAGAATTGCGTAAAAAGCGCCGTATACTGCGGCTACTATTTGATGCCAATCAAATCCAAAAATAAATAACTGGGATACATGTGTAATTGCGGATATTATTAGTAAAACTCCCGCTAAAATTCTTAATTTATCTTCTTTTCCCATAGTTCAGCTCTCAATAAATAATTTTATTGAATTTTATGATTTAATTAAATTAACATAAACCGTCTTATTATTAATATTAAATATATCAATTATTATATTATTTAAATGATTAAAAATATGAAAATTGAACATATAGCACTAGCTTCTAACTCAGAATATGATAGTGATAAATTTTTTAAAGATTTACTTGGTTTAAAAAAGACAAGATCTTTCATCGTATCTGCTGATTTAATGGTACAATTTTTTAATGTTGACAAAGAACAACAAATTATTAGATATGAGAATGATACTTTAAGTTTTGAAGTATTTATCACTAATAGTGATTCAAAATCAAAAGATATTTTCTCTCATGTTTGTTTAGTCGTAGATAATCACGAAACTTTTGTAGAAAAAACGAGATCCTTAGGATTTAATGTAATAAAAGTGCCTCGAAAGAATAGAGAAGGTTATTATTTATTTATAAAAGACTCTTTTGGTAATCTATACGAAATTAAGTAAAAAGTAATAAAAATGAAGTTAGTATGTTATATTAGAACAACAAAAAATCAATTTAACTAATATTATTACTGATTTTAAATTTTTATTTTATGTAGATCAAAAATTTTTTTACATAATAATTATTAATATTGATTGATAGATACACTTTTCAAGAAAAGCAAGTTTTAAGGTGGTTTTTACGACTAAATCGTGTATATTTAAG
>JBHLLE010000437.1:0-4295 GCA_048885945.1 Candidatus Hermodarchaeota archaeon
AAGCTGAAAACAAAACAATAAGAAACAATTTGCGTGAATTAACTAAGCTAGTTTTCTCTTCGAAATATGATTATATTGATAAACCAATAAAAGTCAAAGGACGATCCGGAAAAATATGGACTTTTGATGCGGTTGTTAAAGATAATGCAGACAGATTCGGTGTATTTATCAGAGATTGGAAAAGAGAGATTTCTATTACCCAATTAAGACAATTACATAAGGCATGCTTAGATGTTCCTGATATTCAAGGAGGAATAATGATTTGTAATATGATATCTGATTTTTCTCGGGACTATTCTGATCAATTTGGTATTCAATTGTTATCAAAGGGTCATTTAATTTCTAAATTGAGAAATCAACAATTTCAAATTTAAAAAGAAGTTCTTAAATAAAAAACAGATTTGAAATATTTTATTCTTAAATTTTGATAGTTGTGTTAGTTCTTTAATCATCCAAAAATCTGGAAGAGTATAATATAGATAACTATCACAATAAATAGACTAACAACAAAGGCAATTATTCCTAAAATTATCCCTATTATTGGTAAGGTCTTACCATCGTCCTTTTTTAATCCAAGATATCCAAGAATTATTGCTATAAGGCCAAGAATTATTCCAAGACCAGTTAAACAAAAAACCACGCCTATAATTCCAAAAATAAGCGATAATATTCCGTATGCTTTCCCCATTTATTTCACTAATTCTCTTTGAATAATTTATTAAAAATTTAAATATATATTAAATTAAAGATATTAATAAGCTTTTAGATGTTTCAAAAAAGTAAAAAAAAATACTATTTTATTGTATTTTAAATATTCGCTGAGCATTACCTCCGAGCATAAGATCAACTTCTTCTTGCGTAAATTCAATTCCTTCTGGTGCTTTAGTAGGTAAGTTCTTTATCATTCTAATCCATTTCTTATCTGGTAGTGCCACTCTGAGATAAGGATTATCTGTGCCGAATAATACTTTTTCTGCTGAAAATTCATCTATACATAATCTAAGTGCTGAACAAAATTCTTTATAGTTGGATTTTGCTAAAACTTGCCATCCAGAAAAGTCGACAATCAGATTACTCTTAGTAGATCCCATATGGAACAATTCATGTCGCCAACCAAATCCCATATGAGCTGCTTGAATCCAAAGATTAGGATAATCCAAGCACACGTCATCGAGATAAATAGGATCACAATATTTAGATCTTAGAGGCTGGACGATTTGCCCTGTATGAAAAAGGACGGGTTTCTTAAACTCGTCAGCGATATCTAATATTTTATATGTTTCCTCACTATTAGGATAAAATCCTGTTGATGGATGTAATTTTAATCCAGCCATATCCCACTCTTCAAAACATTTTCTTATGAGCTCTTCTGCACCTTCTCGTCTAGGATCTACATTCGCATAACTCAAGATTCTTTCAGGATATTTATCCTGGACTTCAGCAAAAATTCTATTTTGCTCTTCTATGGAGACTTTGGGTTCTCCTAAAGCTAAACCGTAATCCTGAGCACAAATCACAGTCATATCGATTCCAGCACGATCCATTTCACTTATCAATTTCTCCCCTGTTGGGTCCATAACATTTATCAAAAGCTTATCAATGATTTGTTGAGGAGTTAAATCCATACCTACGATATGTTTTACTTCTGTAGCAACAGATTTGGCGAATTCGATCCACCAAGTGTCAGGGTACCATTCTTTATCAACTATATGTGCATGTGCATCAATAATCATTAATAAATCACCTAGTTTTTTAATTAAAATAGAATTAATTTCAATAATATTTTAGTTAAAGATCTTAAAAAGCTATCCATTGACTTAGCAATATTTAAGATTAGATCGCGTTAAGTCTTATTGAACTACTACTGCCTAAAGGCAGTAGATTCCTTCTTCCTAGAAAATTGCCCCAAAGAGATCCCGAAAGATCTCTTGACGTCTTACATCATCTCTAAAGGCGTGACTTCCCGTCGTTCCAACGGTAATATTATCATCATGGATGATCGTGATATGTTTTTCTTCTTTTAAGATTCTTATTCCTTCGTTCCATAGGTTAACAGAAGCATTTTCATCTCTCTCGTGAGTAGTCCCGCAAATTTCACAAGTCCACGCTCTTTCTCTTAAGGTGAGGTTGTTGTTTTTCCAACCACAGTGCGAACAAAGTTTGCTAGACGCAAAAAACTTATCCACAAAAACTAAATGCTTTCCTAACCACTCCATTTTATATTTTAAATAGGTCGTGAATTGATACCACGAAAAATCTAACGACACAGATTTGGACAAGCCAGAATTAAATTGTTGCATTCCCTTTACATTTAAATTTTCCAAAATAATTGCGTCAAACGAATCGGCTAATATTCGAGTGATTTTATGTGTCCAATCCTCCTTTCTATTGTAGATTTTTTCGTAATGTCGTGCTAATTTTAATCGAGCTTTTTCTCGGTTCTTAGAACCGTTTTTTTTTCTCGAAAGTTCTCTATTTAGCTTCTTAGTCTTATTCTGTTCTAGACGGTAGAATCTAGGGTTCTCCAGTTTAACAATATCATTGACTAAAAACCTTTCTGCCGACATATCAAACGCAACAATATTCTTTTCGCGTACTTCTTGTAATTCTTTCGCGTCTTCTTGAGCTTCTAAAGTTAACGAAACGAAGTATTTGTTGGATTTCGTCTTTTTGACAGTAGCACGGGTTATTTTTTCAGAGAACGCTCTATTATCATTGTATCTAAGCCAACCTAGCTTAGGTAACTTTAACATTTTTCTTTCGAAATCAATCTTAACGTTTCCATTCGTCTGTTTAGTGGTATACCTTTCCTTTCCTTTCTTTGACTTGAATTTAGGAAAGCCCACCTTGTGACCTTTTTTTAATCCGTTAAAAAAGTTTTGGTACGCCTCGTACAAATGCTCTCGTGCTGCTTGTAAAGCAATAGAATCCGCCTCCTTTAGGAACGGAAACTCCACTTTATATTGCTTTTCCGTTTTATAAGCGTACATTTTAAGTGCATCCTTATCTTCCTTTAACCTTTCGTATACCTCTTTCCTCTCGTTTAGCATCTGATTGTAAACGAAACGACTACATCCTATGGTTTTACGAATCTGCGTGCGTTGCTCTTTATTTGGATATATCCGAACATTTATAGCTTGTATCATTTATTAATACAATAATTGAGACTATCGTTTAAATGGGTAAAAGAGTCGTAATTTTTTGATTTTCTAAAAAAAAGTCTCAATTCGTCACATACCTAAAGGAATGTGTTTTCTTGAGTAATTTTAATAAAACCACTTTTTTTTAATCCATCAAGGAGCCATCTAATTGCTAGTTTTAATCCTAATAAATTTTCTTTAGTAAAAATCGTAGAATTTGGGATAAATGTCTCGCGATATTTAGAAGTGATATAATCTAAAGATGAATTCTCATTGTACCATTGGACGAGGGATTCTTTTGTTTTAAAATGAAAATCTTCCATTTCCTCTAAGATTTTATTAAAATCTCCTTCGGTCCATACACCAAAATGACTAAGACTAATAGAATTTGCCTCTTTAATCTTTTTTATTTTTGCAAAAGTCTTCTTAAGTTCAAGTTCGTCAAATTCATTAGATAAGAAAACGGGAAGAAAGGTATCGTAATCGTATTTATTTATAACCGCATCTCCAGCGAAAATAATTTTATTTTTTCTATCTAAAAAACCAATCAAATCGTGTGAATGACCAAACAAATTGTAGATCTCTAATTCTAATCCCTCTAAATCGATAGCATTCCCTTCTTTTAAAGGTATTACGTTTTCTATTGGCTCGATGTTTACATCGTATTCTTGGTTCATTTTTTGAGGATTTTCTAGATTATCAATGGCATATTCTGAAGCTAATACCTCAATCTCGTAGGATTTCATATTAGATTTTAATTTTGCTACACTTTCTATGTGATCCCAATGAGAATGCGTAAGAAGTAGTTTATGAATCGGATATAATCCTAACTCTTTAATTTTTTTCAAAATCTTACGCATTGCTGAACTTGGAGTAGTAGTATCTACCATCAAACGAGATCCTTTATTTTCAATTATATAAATTGCCGCATTTCCTTTCATTCCAAACATTTGAGCATCTAAAAGATACCAGTTTTCATTAAACTTCCCTTCAGACTTTATAAATCCCATTTGAATAGCGTATAATTAATTTTTATAAAATTTAATTACATGATTAAAAAGTTATAATAATCTTAAATACTCCTTTTTCATATTTTATACTTAAATATAATCAGCAATAAGAGAAAAATTATAGTATAAGGTATTAAAGATGAGT
>JBHLLE010000438.1:0-4293 GCA_048885945.1 Candidatus Hermodarchaeota archaeon
TAATTGTGGAACAAAATTCTCTCCTTATAAAAATTAATTATTTTTTTACCTTTTTTCATTTTTTATGTCATAATCATTTTTACTTTTTACATTAAATCAGGGATTTTATTAAAAATTTTAATAAATTTTAACTCCTTTTTTTAAAATTATGACAAATAGTTCTAAAAAGAAATTCATTGGAACGTTATCTCAAAAAGAATTATTAAAATTATATCAGAAACATGTTAATGGACCTAAAGTTCTAATTTTCAAGGGTTTTGGTTTTGGAGTTATTCCCGGTGAAAGAGAGGGGGTAAAATTTAGGACTTTAGCTGGTCGCAAACCCTCTGATCCTCCAATGGAAATTTATAATTGCCGATCGAGTGGTGGAGTGTTTAATCTTGGACATCATAATCCACAAATTGTTCAGGAATTAAAAGATGCGTTAGATGGAGGATTAGATGTTGGAGACCATATGTTGTTGTCTGAATGGAGAGCACTATTAGGTAAAAAATTAGCGGATTTAATGCCTCCGGGTATCACTAAGACTACCTTCGGAGTAAGTGGAGATAAATCAGAATACTCTGATTTACCATAAGTGAGGCTATAGATAGTGCGATTAAATTTTCATTTGCCTATACTAAGAGAAGGGGTTGTGTCTCCGCGATTGGAGGCTATCACGGTCACACAATGGGGGCATTAGCCACGGGTGATCCTGGATTTAAAGATATATTCTTATGGAACATACCCGGATTTGAACAAGTTCCTTTTGGAGATGCGGACGCGATGAGGAAAGCAGTCACAGACGAGACTGCCTGTGTCATATTAGAAACAATTCCAGCTACAGGGGGTGTATTAATTGCCCCTGAGGGATATTTTCCTGCCGTGAGAGAAATTTGCGACGATAAAGGAGCGATGCTGATTATTGACGAAGTACAAGCAGGATTAGGCAGAACGGGCGAGTTCTGGGCAATTTATGGGGGGATGTATCCCAATGAAAAGGTGATTCCAGACTTTATGGTTTTAGGAAAAGGTATGAGTTCTGGAGTTTATCCCGTATCTACGTGCAGCTATAAACCTTTTATCGAGAAATCTGTGTTTAAAGACGATCCGTTTATTCATATTTCAACTACGGGTGGTTCTGATTTAGGGTGTGCCGTAACTTGTAAGATGTTAGATATCCAATCTGATCCTAAATTTTTGTATCACGTAAAGGAAATGGGTAAAATATTCGGTAATGGTTTAAAAGAGATTGCTCAAGAAAACTCTGATATAATAAAGGAAGTACGCGGAAGAGGTCTTATGTGGGGCGTAGAATTCTATAACGAGGAAGATAGCCAATTAAGTATGGTAAGCATAATAAAAGAAGGAGTACTTCTTAATTACTGTGGAAATAAGAAAGATACGTTAATTATCATGCCTCCTCTCATAGTTACTAAAGAAGAATTAGAAGATATCATCCCTCGTATAAGCCATGGAATCGCAAATTTAAAAAAAATAAAATAAAAATAAATTAGAAATATTATTTTCTTGCTTTTTTTTGGTCGTGTAACTTTTTCAAATCTTCTTTAACTTGTCTTAAATAGTCGCCATCTAATGGATACTTATATATAACTAATAATCCGATTGCTAAGGCAATTGCTGGGAAGATAAACATTAAGGTTCTCAAACCAAAAACAACTTGAGGAGTTACTCTAGTTGGTTCGAAAACTGCCCAACCAACACTGGTAAATACTAAACTTATCGCTAAAAATACAAACACAGTCGATAAGTGCATGAGAAACATGTTTACTCCGTAATAGGCTCCTTCGCTACGCGCTCCAGTAATAACTTCGTCCTCATCCACAATATCCCCAATGATTAAGTCTATTAGATAAATAGAACCAGACATTCCAATACCAATTAAAAAGAAAACAACCAGGCCTTGAATCATGGTAGTTATGAACATCAATGGCACTAGTGATGACACAAAAATCGTCATAGATATCAACCACGATTTCCTAGGTCCAATTTTTTGGGCTAATGGTTTCCACAATACATTCATGAAAATTGCTACTGAAATAAATGTTAAGGCTAATAACAACGATAAAATAAGAGTATCAGTAATACCTAAAACAAATTTACCGTACAACGGAACGATGGTAGGTAACATCCCATAAACAAACCAATTGGCGATTTCTGCAGGTATGTACCACCTAAAAGATTTACTTTTAAGACATAACTTTATAGAACCGAGAAGTCCCGGTGCATCTTTATAGTCTTCTTGAAATTCAGGTTTCTCTTTAGGAGAAAATTTCAAGAAAAAAAGTGCTGGTATGATGATAACAAACGCAATAACGAGTCCGAAAAGTTGAAATTGAGGTAATGATTGAGGATCGCTATAATCCGAAATAAATAATCCCGGTAAAATAAATGCCATGAATAAACCTATTATTAAAAATGATTGCCTAAAGAGATTCGCCTTTGTTCTTTCTTCTACTTCAATGAATAATTCGGGAAAAAGAGCTGTGAAGTTAAGATCGTACATAGTAAAGAACAACTCAAACGCAATTATGATTATGAGAAAATATATAAAGTTCGCTGTCTGATCAGAGATACCAAAAGATTTTGGAGGTAAAAATAATAAGAACGTGATTAATCCCAGAGGTACAGTTGATAGCATAATAAAAGGAATGCGGCGTCCCCATTTAGTGTGAGTTCTATCTGACAAATACCCAATAAAAGGATCATTAAAGGAATTCCAGACAGACCATATAATAAAACCTATCGTGATTAACACCACATTTACACCTATTACTGCAAAATAGAACGTGAACACTAAAAACGTAAACGTTTGATACGCTGTAATATCTGAGACTTGACCTATACCATAAGCGGCAAGTTTTTTATTGGAATAATTAAGATTTTCCGTTTTTTTTTCTTTTTCTGTCATACTATAACTTCCAACATCAGATTTTAAAAATATATTTAATAAATTTAATAATTATTAGTTATCTCGTTTTTAAAATAAATAAATGTTGTTTTCTAGCTTTTTTAAAAAAACGATTTTAAAAGGATAAAAAAATATAATATTTAAAAATATTTATCGGATTTCAGATTTTACTAATGAAACGGCTTCTTTTGTTCTTTTAAGTATTTCGGGAAAATTCTTAGCGCTAATTAAATCCTTTTTAACAATCCAACTACCACCACAAGCAAATACATTATTTAATTTTAAATATTCAATAAGAGTTTGATTGTTTACCCCTCCCGTAGGCATAAATTTAACGTTAGGATATGGTCCTGATAAAAGTTGGAGCATTCGTGCTCCTCCAGAAAGGTCAGCGGGATAAAATTTAAAGTGATTTAAGCCCCGTTCTAGACCCCACTCAATAAAAGAAGGGGCGTTCAACCCCGGGCAGATTGGTATTTTATTTTCCACACAATAATCAACAACTGTAGGATTAAAACCTGGTGTTACGATGAATTGAGCACCTGATTTGACGGCACTCTTTACTTGATCGACTTTAAGTACAGTTCCTGCTCCAATTATCATGTCAGGAAATTCTTTTGTTAAAATAGCAATAGAATCAGCCGCCGCAGCAGTTCGGAAGGTTATTTCTAAGAGGGGTAATTGGGCCTCTATAAAGGTATTTGCTAAAGGAATGGCGTTTTCAGCATCCTCTATTACAGCAACGGGTACAATCTTTATTTCCTCAATTTTTTTCATAATATCCATTTGATTTTCTCATCTTTATTTATTTTTGATTATATTATAAACATAATTAATTCTAGGAACGATAATTTTAAGGTGTTTAGAACTTTCTTCTTTAATTCCTTTTAATTCTTCCTCAGTTACAGTGTTATAAGCAAACATACCAAAATGGTGCACTATTAAGTGATCAATTTTTGCTTGTTTACATATTTTTAATACTTCTGAAATTTTAAAATTACCTGCAATCCCATTTTTAAGCCGGTACTCGTCTCTTCCATTTATAGGTAAAAGGGCTAAATCAATTTTATAGCTCTTCAACTTTTTAGAAAGTCCCTTATATGGAATACAATCTCCAGAATGATAAATTCTAATATTTCCTAAACAAAAAATATAACCCAGAAAATGATGTTCTCCCTTTTCATTCATTTTAATTGTTTCATGAGCAGCGGCAACACCGACAATCTTAAGATTCTTATCTAAATTAATAATTTGATCGGCATTAATGGGAATAATTTGATCTTTTTTGGCTCCTCTATTTGCAGCCTCTTCAATCTCAGCTAATGGTACAATAATTTTACAATGAGGATTATTATTTGATAAAATTGTTAGTGTTTCAGGAT
>JBHLLE010000439.1:0-4285 GCA_048885945.1 Candidatus Hermodarchaeota archaeon
CAGATATGGAAGAATTAGATAAAATGAAGATAAATATTACGACAATTATAGAAGATTCTATATCTTTTGAAATAAATTATACTATTTGGGATTGGATTCGTTATAATGAATCTTTTATTAGCTCTCCATTAAGCGAATATAACTATACTTATTTAAAAAATCCTGGTGATTATCCTCCAAATTATAATCTAACAAATAAAATACCATTTATATTACCAAGTCCGGCTTTAGGATATCTATCAGTAAGTAACTTAGATTCTAACTATGATCTAACCTATGAAACAGAAGTTCTTTTTGAATTAGAATGGAGAGAGGACCATGGTGATGAGGACTACCTAAGATCTCGAGCAATCTATAATAATAGAGGAATATTAACGGATTTTGAAATTCTTTTACTTGAATATATTCCTAGTGGTGATTACTGGAGTGGACGTTCTTATTTTGAAATGCATCTTTTTTATGAAACAGGGCCAAAACCAAATTATGTTGATTTTAATGTTGATGATGTTTTAGAATATGGAATATACTTCTGTCCAAAATTTATTCCAGATCAATTCATAACACTTCCCGCTGGTTCACCAACATCAGGAATTCTGAATTTCACTATTGATTTTATAAGTGGTGAGGATCCTTTTCTAAAGAGAGTTTTTGTAATACTAAATTTATATGGTACTTATGATCTAAATTTTATTTACGGTGATACAACAAATGCTACGGCTCAACAATTATTTACTGTTAATAGTGAATTTCTTGTTGCAAATAATACAGATTGGACGATTTTATGCAACAAATTAAATGAAAGATATAGTAGTTCTAGTTCTGTATTTTCGCCACTATCAAATGGTTTTATATGGGATTATGATTACTCTGGTTTATATTTTAAAATTGAACAAATATATTTTGCAAATGGTACTTTGCAGTTCATGAACTATTACAATAAGAATGGAAACCTATTTATGACATTGAGACATAATGAATTTGATTATAAGATGTATTGTCCTTCCAGCGATAGCGGCGGTGGTGGTGGTGGTAATGATGATAAAAAAGACAGTGAAAGCATTTCGGGAGCAGATATTTTAATCATCCAAATTTCTATCTTAATTTCGATTCTTGGATTAATCAGTTATTATAAAAGAAAAAAGTAATTTCTCAAAATCTCTATTTTTTTATATCTTAATATTAAAAAAGATTGAAAATTTTCTATTCTTGACTATTTAATTCTTCTTGAATTTGATTAAAAACGATTTTGAGAAGTACTTGTTCGGCTTTATTGTACGTCAAAGGTAAGATCTGATTTTTTATCCAAAACTGAAACGATTCCATAAATTTAGTTAAAGTGTCCGTTGATTTTACTGCTGTAAGAGCTTCATTGTATTTATGATAATATTTTTCCAAAGGATTTATTTCTTCAATTAACTCTTCTGTTTCTTCGATATCTATATGCGTTGTAATTTCTTCTTTGTACAATACATTTTTATCGTATCCTTCCCGCATATTCTTAATGTGATTCATGAAGTTTTCGTCAGTAACAAATTTTGAAATGCGTTCTGTTGATACTTCTCTTGCTTTATCTATTTCGTAGAATTCCGCCGGTGAGATCAAATTTCGATCTTTTAATTCCCTCACTTTGGTTAAGATATCATCAAATTCTTTAATAAACCCTTCAAGATTTTCGAAATAATTTGGAAAAACTGCAGGGAGATTTGGATTGATGTATTTAACCATTTCAAGAAATGTCAGCAATTCTCTACCAAAAAGAATTCTTGCGTCTAAAATTGGCATGTTTTCTTTAGCTTCTTGTACCAAGTCGTCCATTAAAGTAAAATTTAAAATGTCAGATTTCTGTTGTTCGAGCATATTTTTAAGTCGTATCATCTTTTCTGAGTCGTCTGAAGCTCCTTCTGAAACTGCATTTTTAACGTCTTCTTGCAATTGCTCAATATTCATTTTGTATTCCCTTAGTTTTAAATTACTTAGAAAAAATTCCATTGACTTCACTTTAATAAATTCCATATGTTCTCCGATGAAGTTTTCAATAAGGTCAAAAGTCTTTTTTAGTGGTTCGTAAAGGTACTTCAGAATATAGATGAATACTAACCGATCAGCTACATCAATTTTATTATCGTAGAATCTAGATAATTCCAAGTTATCGTATAATTGAAAAAGCATCTCAAAGAAATCTTTTAACAAATCTCTTTTCTTAATAGCATCAAGTGGAGTTTCTTCTGATTCTTTAAAGTAATTCTTATTAAAATTGCGAACCAAATCAATATAATAATAAAGAGCGCTTAAATTTCCCAGAGTATTCAATCGTCTAACATTTTCAAGAAATTCCTTTCCTATATCGTTCAAAGGACTGACATCCTTGAACATGTCAGTAAATAGTTCGGGATATTCTTTTTCGGAAATATCAAAGGTTTTAATATAATACCCTTTTAAAGTTAAAATTGGGATTATAGACCTAATAGACATAACTCTTCTCATGATGGCTTTAAGATCTTCCTTAATAATTGCCTCAATTTGTTCGTCTATTTTCTCTCTTTTTTCGTCTTGAGCAAATTCTCTCTCTTTTAATAGTTGTTTTAATTTGATTGCCCGCACCATTGAATTACGGCCACCGTAGATTTCAATATAAATCTTAGCTAAAATTGTCATAGCTACAGATCCTGTGAGTAATTTATCCAATTTTTTCTTTTTAAGTATTTGACGGGTTAATAGATTCATCAACCTTATTGTAAATAACTTATCATCTTCTCTGGGCAAATCATCTACTTTTTGACGAAATTCTTCAATAATATTTTGTTTTGGAAACGAATTTTCCCATAATTTATCAAAAGTTTCGTCCCCTTCTTCATTCTTTAAGATTTCTAAAAATCTAGGAATTATTATATTAATTGCGTTAGCCCATTTAAAATGCTCTTCAGCCGAGGGAAATTCGGATCTATAAGCTTCCATTAAGGTGTGCACATTTGGTGCTTGTTCTATAGCTTTAGGACCCTCGTATTTCCCTAAAGTAAAATTAACAATATCGTCAAAACTTGGCGTTTCGGATTTTATAAAGGTCGGTCTATTAGTGTCTAAAAACAATTTATAGAGTTCAAACAAACTTCTACATTCCCGTTTAGAACGATTAATCATATATTGATTTATTTCTTCTTGATTCAAATCGTTAAGATCATTTAAAGAGTTCGTAAAGATTAAGGATCTCGTAAGAATTTGTTCTACTTCTTTTGCTTCTAAATTGCCTATAGTTTCTGAGAATTTAGTTAAAAATCTTGCAATATCAGAGCCTAAATAAGATCCATGTTGCTCAGGTATCTTGGAAATTGATTCTAGTAAATTGTTTATAAGCATCTGAGCTTTTACTTTGCCTAATTGTAAAACATACTTTTCTTCCGCTCTCTTTAAAAAGCCTCCTACATCTGTAAATTGAACGCGTTTCTCTTCAGAACCAAGAACAAATGAAATAATATCTTCAAATTCGTTGAAAGATTCTAATAAACTGCCTTCTTTAGCTTTATCTAGAAAATTTTCAAATAATTCAATTAATCCTCCCATTGTATTTTTACTTCTTTTAATTATCTCCTGATCAACTTGCTTTCTATTCATTCCCTTAAGATCGGAAAGTGATTGGGTGAAAATTTGAATGTGTTTTAATATATTTTCTATTATGTCAGGTTTTAAACGAGCAGAATCTTGCGAAAATTTAAATAAATATTTTGCGATTTGAGAGTCAACAGTACCTTTAAATTCGTCTACAATATTCTGTAGTGCTTTATAAATATCGTCAGAAAATTGTTTCGATTTATCCTCTCCAATCTTTTGAGCGAGATTTTCAGAGGAACGTTTAATAAAGAGCGCTAACTCATCCATCTGAGTTACTTCAGTAGACTTTCCAGCAACAAAACTAAGAACATCTTCAAAACGTTCAGAACCTTTTAAAATTTCTCCATTTTTGGCTTTTTCAATGAAATTTTGTAATAAATCTGATAAGTTTCTCATTTCAGATTTACTTCTTATAATTATATTCTGATTTACTTGCTTTAAATTTTGATTTGCAATATCTTTTAGAGATTTTGTAAATATTAAAAAGTGATTTAAAATACCTTCAATTATTCCAGAAGACATCTCATCAATTCCTTGTGAGTATTTAAAGAGAAATTTAGGGATCTCGGAGCCTATACTGCTGCTAAACTCACCAGGAATAAGATATAATGCATTTTTTAAATCATCAAAAAGATTACGCGTTTCTTCTTCTCCAATCTTTTCGATAAAAGGGCTTTCT
>JBHLLE010000440.1:0-249 GCA_048885945.1 Candidatus Hermodarchaeota archaeon
TATTCGACCTTCTGCGTGAATTAATTGAATTTTATGCCTTCTAATTATTTTAGGTAATTTAAATATCGCTTTAGGCATAAATCTTAAACTAGAGATTTGGGTTATTCCAGATATTTCAGGTGGATTAAATTGTTTAAACCTATAAACGAGAAAGTTATCCATTTTATGCTTTTTTCGTTTTTCCTCCCCCCATTTACTGGTTACTACTACAACATTATGACCAAATTTGGCAAGGAATTTAGCTGTGTT
>JBHLLE010000440.1:259-4280 GCA_048885945.1 Candidatus Hermodarchaeota archaeon
GGAAATACTTGAGAAATTATTAGAATATTCATTATTTAATCGTTAATTTCATTAACAGCATTCTAAAGTAATGAAAATATGAACTGTGTTATTAAAAATTAAAAATATTTAATCATTAAATAAGATTATTTCAATTAATTTAAAAAAAATAAATTGATTTTAGAAAAAAATGGATTATCTACCTTACATCTTTTTTGTAGGTTTAATTTTTATTACATTTTTCTTTCTCTTATCCATTTTAGGATATTTTATTTTATTCATAATAAAAAAAAAGGCATTTAAAAAAAAAAAGAAGTTAGAAGAAAATAGTAGAACACTTTCCTTTTTAGAACAACTTTTTATATCATTTGGTCTTGGTGTGTCTATTTATATTAGTTTAGGATATTTTCTTGACTTATTCAAAGCATTTAATTTCTATACTGGTTATCTTTCAATTATCATTTTTGATTTCGCTTTTCTTATTTTTTTAACCTTCATGAATAAAGAAAAATTAAAAACACAATATAGAATAAGCCTATTCAAAAAACGATTTAAAGAGTACTTTTCAGATAAAAACAATATAATCTGTTTGGGATCATTAGTTTTCATCATTATAATATGTACTATAATTCAATTAGTAATTATCAATGATTCCACTTCATTAATTTATACAGATCCCTTTAAACATTTTATCTCATTGATAATGGACATATTGATTATGGCCTTTTAGATTATAATTATCCCTCTGGTCATATATTTTTCAATGCGGGCGTTCTCTTAATTTACTCGGATTATATATTTGGTTATTATTATTTTAAATTAATAGCCTTATACATTTTACCAATTTATATAATTATCGCTTTTATTATAATTAGAAAATTGTTCAAAAAGAGTTATCTTGTCTTTCTATCATTATTACTCATTTTAATTTCAAGATATTTTGTAGCACGAACGATTCTTTATCTTGCATCTTCATTAGCGTCTGTAATACTTATTATCTCTCTTATGATAATAATTAATAAATATCCTGACTATATAATTGGCATCTTTTCAGCAGCTTTATATTTAATACACCCTTTAACAGCATTCTATTACATTTTTGTACTTATTTGCTTTTATGTGTTTAAATTTTTAATTATTATCAAAAATAAGGAACTTTTAATTAAACAAATTAATTCTATTGTCTTTTTGATGGGATTGTCGTTTTTGTTGCTAGTTCCATATTTTTTAAGTATCTATGTTGTTTATAATAATACATTCCTTGATTTCATGGAACATTTTTCTGAACGGTTTAAAGATTTTGAAGATGCTATTTCTTATAGATCTTATGAGGATATGAATAATTACTTATTAGGCTTAGTTTTTTCATTAAATCACTTTAAACCAATTATCGATAGAAGGCTATTAGATATTTTTGATGAAATTTTTAAGAATTCAATTTTTTTCTTTTTCATTTTTTCGATATTATGTTTGCTCATCTATATCGTACCAAGAAAATGTAATAAAGATTTAGAAACCATAACTTTCTTCAAGTTTTTCATTATTATAATTGTGTTTTTCTTTTTCCTACCATACTTTTTTCATAATTTAAGTTTTTTCATTAAATTTAGGAAGAGAATTTTACAAAGTTTTTGCTTACCTGTAATAATCATGGCTGTTTATGTGATTGAATGGATTGTAAATAAAGCAGGAATTATTACAGAATATCTTGCTGAAAAATTTGAATTTTATAAAAATCTTATTAACAATAAAAAACAATATTCAAGACTTTTTCGATTTGATTCTATAATGGTTATGCTGTTATTAATTTCAGCAAGCTCTACATATTATTTGCATCGATGGCCAGATTTCAATTATCAATACGATGATGAATTAGTAGATGTAGTATTGTATCTTAGAGATAATGCAGAATCAAAATCTAAAATCCTACGCCAAGATTTTGATTCGAATATAATATTTAGAATGCTTTATAATATGAAAGTCAAAGAATGGGATTTAAATGAAAATTCTACTTTTAAAGAACTCTTGTTAGAAGTTCAACAAAGAAATATTGATTATTTAATTTTTCCAAAAGGTTATTTTGATGATGGTAGAATAGATTATTATATTAAACATTATCCTAATTTAAATGAAAAATTAGAAAACGATGATTTTATAATATTTAAGACTACGGGGAGTTTTGCTTGAATATCGTGAGACTTACTACTAGAATTTATCCAGATAAAGCAGGTCCAGCTGTCTATGCTTATCAATTGTCAAAACATGTCTCAGATAAGAACTTTAAAATGTATAACATAGCATGTAGACCAGATGGCATTACATATAAGATAAAAAAAGAAAATCCAAATTTTATAATTCAATATTTACCCATTACTGCAACGCACTGGGATGCCGGAACGCTTAAACAATTATTATTTTTATTTAAGTTTGGATTTTATTCTTTAATGAAACTTTTTAAAATTCACAGTAAATATAGAATTGATTTAATACATTGTGATAATCCCGCTGTCTCGGGATTAATCGCAGTTATTTTTAATCGAATCTTTAAAATTCCGTTCATTTATACACAACATGGTCTTGATTCGCATTTTAAATTAAATTTTTTAATGGAGATAAAGCAAATTTTTCCAAAATCGGCTAACTATATTATTGTAAGTAGAAGAATGATCCCTTTTTTTAAAAAAAATAAATTAGATACTGATAAATTGATCTGGGTACCAGTAGGAGTCGAAATAGATAAATTTTACCATGCAAAAAACTCTGGTGAGAAAGAAAAAATTATTTCAGCTTTAAAACTAGATTCAATAATTAATATCGATGATTTTATCATAATCTATGTTGGTTATATGGATCTTAAACAGAAAGTACTTGGTATGATTGATTTTCTTCATGGTTTTAACAAGTTTTTCACAAATTTAAACGATAATCAACGCAAAAATCTAAAATTATTATATTTAGGGGATGGTAAATACAGACACTTACTTGAAAATGAATTAAATAGTTTGAATTTGGAAAAAAATGTATTTATATTAGGTATCAGATTAGATATAGTAAAATTTTATGCGATCTCTGACTTTCTTGCCTTGACATCGTATATGGAAGGTTTTCCAACTGTATTGTTAGAAGCTATTGCTTCTGATGTACCTTGCATTTGTACTGATGTTGGGGAAGTTAATGAAATCCTTGATGAAAATTCTATTGTTCCTTGTGGAGAAAGAGAAGAAATTGCTGCGATATTAAGTGCTTTTTATGTTGATAGGGATTTATGTAGAAAAACGGTAGAAAATTCATTAAATAAAATTAAAAAATTTTCCTGGTCAAATATTGCCAGGCAGATTAAAGGATTATATAGAACTACAATTATTAAATCAAAAATGAAAAAATAACTAAAAAAATTTTAATGATGATGATAAAAAATAAGGCAATTTTAATAACAGGAGCCGCAGGTTTTATTGGAGGTCATTTATTTGAAAGGTTAATTAAAGAAAATAATTATATTGTAGCAATAGATAATTTTAATGATTATTATTCTGGAAAAGAAGAAAATTTTAAAGAAATAACTAAGAACTATGAGATTTCGGAAGAATATCGGTTAATAAATGGAGATCTTTTAGATAAATCTGTTTATGATAAAATAGATAGTGATATAGACATAATTTTCCATCTTGCTGCTCAGCCAGGTGTAAGATATTCCATCGAACATGCTTCAGAAGTTACTAATAATAATATTATAAGCACTATTAACATTCTTGAATATTCTTTACATCATAATATAGAAAAAGTAATATATTCATCTTCTTCATCTGTATATGGAAATCCGATTTATACACCTCTGGATGAGGAGCATCCAAAAAATCCAATATCTCCTTATGCTGTTTCAAAGTTAGTAGGAGAAATCTATGCTGATTACTATTGCAGAGAGTATAATCTAGCAGTTACTTCTTTAAGATTTTATACAGTTTATGGACCAAGAGGAAGACCTGATATGGCCATACGAAAATTTTTTAATCTAATTCTACAAGACAAAGAGATTATAGTTTAT
>JBHLLE010000441.1:0-3704 GCA_048885945.1 Candidatus Hermodarchaeota archaeon
AACTGGATCAAAATTTAAGAGATTCAGAAGAAAGACATCGTATGTTATTTGAACAATCTCCAGATGGAGTAATGATATTAGATCCAGATAGCATGCAAGCAATTGAATATAACAAGAGTCTTTGTAGAATTTTAGGATATACTGAAGAAGAATTTGCTGAATTAAAACTATCAGATTACGAAGCAAGTGAAGACAAGGATGAAATGATTAAACATATTAACATCATTAAAAATAAAGGATTTGATGATTTTGAAACAATGTTCAGAACTAAAAATGGAGACATTAGGAATATCTTTGTTAGAGTAAGAACTATGATCCTAAAAGATAAAACTTATTTTCATTCAATCTGTCGAGATATAACCGAACAAAAGATCGCAGGACAGAAATTAGAAAAAGAAAAAAACCTCTATAGAGATACAATTAACGGATTACCCGGAGTTTTTTATTTATTTAATCAAAAAGGTGAATTTCAGATATGGAATAAAAACTTTGAGAGGCTTTCAGGTTATACTTCCGAAGAATTTAGACATTTGAGACCAACTGATTTTTTTGATGAGTCTGAGAAACAGAAAATTTCAGACAAAATTCAAGAAATATTTTCTACACATGAGAGCGATATAGAGGCAAATTTATTATCTAAAAACAATATTTTGACACCATACTATTGGTATGGAAAGAAAATAGTGATAGATGATGAAGAGCATATCGTAGGCTTAGGAGTTGATATTACAGACCTTAAGAAAGCAGAGCAAAAACTAAAAGAATCAGAAGAGAATTACCGCAGTCTCTACGAAGAGGCTCCCAACGCGTATTTCTCAATAAGTATTGATCAATCAATTTTAAGATGTAATAACGCGGCAGAGAAGCTTTTAGGTTTTACGAAAAAAGAACTTCTCAAAATGAGAGTTTTTGATTTGTACGCTGCTACAGAAAATGGTTTATCTAAAGCTAAAGAGTTATTTCAAAAATTCTCTACTGGTCAGCTGATTCAAGACGAAGAGCTTCAAATGAAACGCAAGGATGGTAAACATATTTGGATAAGTTTATCCGTAAAACCTATTTTAAATCAGGAAGGAAACGTAATCGAATCCCGCTCAATGATAATAGATATACACGAGCGTAAACGAACAGAAGAAGCGTTAAAATCAGAGCGAGATAAATTAAAGGCAATGATTGACGGATTAACGAGCGCAGGATTAGGTATTGATATTATTGGAGACGATTATACAGTCCAATATATGAATGATATCATGAAAGAAAAATTTGGAGATTTTATCGGTAAATTGTGTTATAAAAACTATATGGGCTTGAAAGAACCATGTAAAGGTTGTCCCGTAATGAAATCGATAAAAACAGGTACTATTGAACGTGTAGAACAATCTGCTGTTGATAATAGGAATTACGAAGTTTTTTCTGCCCCAATTCCTAATCCTGATGGAACAATTGGTAAAGCAATTGAACTCGCAATAGATATTACAGATCGTAAAAAAGCAGAACAAGAATTAATCTTGTTAAGCCAATTGAAATCGGAATTACTTACCCGATATTCTCACGAATTAAAAACGCCCCTTATGTCGATTAAAGGATTTACGAACCTATTATCGATTAAATTTCAAGATACTCTTCACGACGAGGAATTAAGTTTAGTTAGTGAAATTACAAATGGTTGTCATCGTTTAGAAACGCTTGTCAGAGATATTTTAAATACTGCCGATCTAGATTCTGGTACGGTTGAGTTAGAGCCAACTAAAAGTAATTTAAACTCTGTTATAAGATCCTGCGTTGAGGAATTAGAAGGATTTATAATTTCGAGAGATCATGCTTTAAATATAAAATTACACGAAAAATTACTAACTTTTTTCGATATCAAGCAAATCGCTCAAGTCGTAAACAATATAATGACTAACGCTATCAAATTTACCCCTCCTCAAGGGACAATAACTATTCAATCTGAAATAAAAGAAGATTGTATTACAATCTCAATTAGAGACACGGGAATTGGCTTTACGAAAGAAGAAACTAAAAGATTATTTAAGCGATTTGGGAAAATGGACAAGGATTTGACGTGATTACCGAGGGTTCTGGTTTAGGATTATATCTCTCAAGAAAGATCGTAGAATTACACGGTGGAGAGTTATGGGTCGAATCCGAAGGAAGAAATAAAGGTTCTACGTTTTACTTTACCCTGCCCCTGCTTTAATTTAAAGCATAATTTAATATCCTCTAACTATATCTTTGAGAATTAAAAATTATATGTATTCAAATATCAATTTTTTTTATCACGGTATTTGGATTAGTATTATTAATTAGAATAAATGTAATTTCACCGTTGTTAAATGTAATTAGAAATCGAATTTAAACCCCCAAATTTTTAATATCCCGATTATAACACTATTTTTTAGCGAACCAGAGATTTTGGAGTTCACTTTAGAAAAGAAAGATTTATTGAAAATTAATAATTTAGAAGGTCGTGTGCTCCCTTATTAAATTTGATTTATTATATTACCTAGAAAAAACAATTATATTCTTTCGATCATCATTCCCCCTAAAATTATAGGACCACCGGTTGAATTATATATTTTTTCTGCTCTCTTCAATTTTGAAGAACTATCAGAGTAAATTCGAAAGATTAATTCATCTTTTTTTATTCTAGCACCTTGTTTCTTAAAGATTTCCACTCCTGAAGATTTTGAATTAGGACAACCAGCTGCTTTAGCAATTTGATTAATAATAGCATTATTTACTCCAGTTATGTGCCCTTCTTTTATTGCAAAAAATTCTTTTTCGTATGGTCCTAATTGAATTTCTTCAGGTTTAATATTAGGATTGCCTCCTTGAATTTCAATAATTTGTCTCATTTTTTCATACGCTTTCCCTGACTTTAAGACCTCTTTCGCTAACTCTTGCCCTTTTTCTTTTTCTGCTTTACCAGCCATTTCAAGAAGTATTCCAGCTAAAGACGTAGATTTCTCGATTAACGAATTCGGACCTGCTGAATAATCTTGTAATAATTTTAGAGCTTCTTTGGCCTCTATTGCTGGTCCAATCGCGTGACCAATTGGTTGATGTGCTAATGTTAAAGCGCATTCTGCGTCTATTCCTACATTCTGGGCAATTTTTTTAAATTGATAAGCAAATGTTTTTCCTTTATCTGGAGTAGGAAATTTCGTTCCTTCCCCAACTGGAATATCCAATACTAATTTTTTTATTCCCATAGACATCTTTTTTGTTAAAATAGAAGGGATCATGAGACCTATTGGATCCATGTGAAGTGGGCGTTCGATTTCAATTAAAATGTTATCTGCAGGAGATATATCCAAGGCTCCACCCCAAACTATACACGCTTTTTCTTTAGAAACTATGTTTTTTAATTCTTCAGAGTTGAATGCGACTGGTGCTAGAACCTCCATACTATCTGCTGTTCCAGAAGGGGATGTTATTGCGCGGGTGCTAGTTTTTGGAATAAATAATCCAGTTGCGGCAATAATAGGAACGATAATAAGAGAGACTTTGTTGCCCGGAACGCCACCTTTTAGCTAAATTTACTTTAGTAAATCTATGTACTATGTTTATCGTAGACGTTCGGCCCAAAATCAAAAATCTCTCCGCTTCTCGCTTCAGCGTGAGTTAATGCGGTCATCTCTTCGTTATCCATTCCATTTATAGATACGCCTGTAATAAAAGAGGCTAATTCTGCTGATGAG
>JBHLLE010000441.1:3714-4279 GCA_048885945.1 Candidatus Hermodarchaeota archaeon
CAGGTACTATATTTGTATCTAACGCTTTACCTAGATAATAACTATAAGTTTGGTTATTTATTTTAACACTAGTAATAAAAGAGGCTAATTCAATCGAGGAAAGTAAACCTGATACGGAATCAGAGACTATACTATTTATTTCTCCCGTGGTTAACTTTTTACCATTAACTTTCTTTTTTATGAATTTAAATGAATCTGGTGGTTCTGCTCGGCGTACAGAAACAGTTTGGTTATCTGTTATATCCTTTTTTGTGTCTACAAAGACACCTATTTCACCCGATTTGATTATCGAATCAGAATAAGCAACTTGTAAGATAGCAACCCAGGTTTTTCCATTAATCGATTTAGTGTTAGTATTTTTTATGATAATTCTATCGCCTGCTTTAGTACCTAGCTCTGCCGCATCTTTAATGTTAATAATAACATCTTTAGTTGCACCCGTCTCAAAATTTATTCTTTTTACTTTTAATTTCATTTTTTATCTATATATTTAATTCGTGGATTATAAATATATGAAAAAATAGACTTAAATTTTTAATGTTTTTAGATTCTCAAAATGATTTTT
>JBHLLE010000442.1:0-2760 GCA_048885945.1 Candidatus Hermodarchaeota archaeon
ATATAGTTCTTAAATAGAATTTTGATATTACTCCTAATATAAATTTTGTATTGATAAATGTCTCTATTGAGATAAAAGAAATATCGATTTCTGGGCTTTTTTAGATAAAAAATATATATTTTTAAAAATATTGAAATTCAAATATTATCTTAATATTAAATCAATAAGAAATCTAGATTAATCTGTTAAATTTAAAAAGGTAATTTAAATGAAAATTGATATTGAACTCTTAAAAAATTTTGATGACACAATTGATACTGTTCATCCTGAAAAGGGAGGAGTACCGATAAAGATTTTAGGTTATGGTGAAATTAGTTTAGTGTTTGAAATAATTGGAGATCCAGAAAATTTAGCTTATAAGAGAATTCCAATTTTTGATACTGAAGAGCAAGTTAAAAGATTTGACTGGGCTTTTAAGGAATATAATAGATTGTTGGAAGATGAAGTAGGTTATAATTTACCTGAACAAGAGATGGTATGGTTTAAGGATAAAAAAGAAAAAATACAAGTGTATTGTGTTCAGAAAAAAGTGCTTTCTGAATCTGTATGTAATAACGTAATACATCAAGTTAGTGATAAGGAAGTAGAAACCTTAGTAATTCTTGTATTAAAAGAAATGAAGAAACTTTGGAGCTTTAGCAGAAATAACGAAACTATAGATTTAGGTTTAGATGGACAAATTTCTAATTTCGCCATTATAGATTACGATCCAAATAATCCAAAAGTAAATGAAGACATAAAATTGTTATATTTCGATACTAGTACTCCTTTTGTTAGGACAAATGGAGAAGAAGCAATGGAATTCGAACTTATTTTAAAAAGTGCCCCTGGACCTTTAAGAGGGCTCTTAAAAAAATTGTATTTAGAAGAAACAGTAGGGCGGTATTACGATTGGAGGAAAGTCTCAATTGATTTAATCGCAAATTTCTTTAAAGAACAAAGAGAAGAATTAGTTCCGTCGTTAATTGAAATTGTAAATAATTTCTTCAAAAAGGAAGCTAGCGAATTTGAAATTGAACCTCTCACCTTTGAAGAGATTGAAAAGTACTATAAAGACGATGCAAAAATGTGGGAACTTTTTCAAAAAGTAAGAAAGTTGGATAGATTCGTTACAACAAAAATTTTACGTCGAAAATATCCATTTTACTTACCAGGAAAAATCGATAGATAATTATCTAAACTCGTTTTAAATATATCAATAAAATGACAAAACCAAAGATCTATTTCACTTCTAACGTATTTACTGAGAATGAAATTGGTTCAATTGAAAAAATTAGTCAAAAAATCCGGGACGATATAAGTAATCTCTGGAATCGGCTTTATAAACTAGCAGATATTAAAATATTTAGTGATAGATTCCCCTCTAATGAGGAAATCAAAGAAGAAATTGAAAATTTCAAACCTGATATTTTATGTTGCCATTTAAGTCATGAAATCCGATATGAAAATTTAGAAAAATCTAATATCTTTGCAGTTTTAACCTCTACAGCAGGATACGATCACATTCAGCGAATGGAAGAAGACGATATAATTATTACTCATACTCCAGGGATTTTACACGAGTCTGTTGCGGATTTTTCGATTGCTCTGATTTTGAGTAATCTAAGGAATATTACAGATCTTCATAATTACGTCTGGAATGGAGATTGGACTACTGATGATAAATGGGATCAAGATCAAAATCTTTCAACAATATTAAGTAATAAAACTTTAGGTATAGTGGGACTTGGAGAAATTGGATCAGAAATAGTCAAAAAGTTATATTCGTGGGGTTCAAAAATAATTTATACCAGTCGTACTCGTAAAACTGAATTTGAAATGGAATATCCTAGAATTGAATATTTTGAAAATATTGAGGATATTTTTAGGAAGTCTGATATAGTTAGTTTAAATATTCCTCTAAACAAATCTACTGAAAATCTAGTTAACGAAAAATTACTTAGATTAATGAAAAAAGATGCTCTCCTAATAAATACTGCGAGAGGAGGTATTATTGACTTTAACGCACTCCTCGAACTACTTGAAAACAAAAAAATTCAACTTAATCTTTCTTTTGATGTTTATCCAGAAGAACCATTAAATCCAAAAGTGCTTAAAAGACTTAAAAGAATAAAGAAGGAACAACCTAATTTAAGATTTATTTTAATGCCTCATAACGCTTCTGCGGACGCGGACACTAGAGGAAAAATGGTTTTGATGTTATTAGAAGATCTCTTAAAAATTATAGAATCAAAAAAAATTGAAGACCTAAACGATATTCACTTGATTCCAGAACACAAAGCGCAATTAGAAACTAAAGACTGGAGAATTCATAACTATTGGAATAAAAAAGAATAGCAATTTAATTGAGTTATTACTAAATAGCATTGATGAAAAAATGATAAGAAGTTTTATTGCTTTAGAATTAGGAGATCAAGAAACAATTGAAGAAATAATAGCTTTTGGAAAAAGGTTAAAAGTAAATCAACCAAGACTGAAATTAGTGGAACCTGAAAATCTCCATATGACGATAAAATTTTTAGGAAATATTGAAGAATCCATAGCTCCTAAAATATTTAATATTTTAAAAGAAGAGATAAATGAAAAATTGTTTCAAAGTAAAAGTATTATGTATCAATTAAAAGGAGTAGGTCAATTCAGAAAATTTTCAGTTATTTGGATTAAATTAATTGGAGATATTTCTTTTCTCCAGAAGATTAAGGATAACATTGAAAACTTATTAAACCAAAGACTTAAGATTAAAAGAGATACTCGAAAAGA
>JBHLLE010000442.1:2770-4275 GCA_048885945.1 Candidatus Hermodarchaeota archaeon
TTCTCATTTAACTATTGGTAGGTTAAACCCAAATAGAATTAATTATAAGAATTTTGATACTTTTAAAACATTAATTAATGATCACAAGAACTTTAAATTTGGGGTGTTTACTGTAGATAAAGTAAAACTGAAAAAATCTGATTTAACTCCTCAAGGCCCAATATATACTGATTTGAAGTATTAAATGAATGATAAAAGAATAAAAGCTATTGTATGGGATTTGGATGGAACACTTATTCACTTTAAAATAGACTGGATTCGTGCCCGCCGGGAAGCCATAAAGATTTTAAAAAACGAAGGTGTTCCAAAAAAAATGCTAACCATAAAAAATAGTATTTTAGATAATGTAAGATTAGCAAGAAATTATTATGAATCTTTAGGCTATTCATCAGAAAAAATTGAGAAAATTATTAAAAAAGTCAATCATGTTGTTAATGAAATCGAATATGAAGCTGCGTTAGACGCTACAGCGGTAGATGGTATTGAAACAGTACTTAAATACTTAAAGAATAAAAAATTAAAACAAGCAATCTACACATTTAATACTAATAGAAATGCGCAAGTGTCACTTGAAAAAACAAAGTTAATACAATATTTCGATGTTATAATCGGTAGAGATTCAGTAAAAAATGCAAAACCTCATCCAGAACATCTTTCATTGATATGTATGGAACTTAATGTTCTTCCCTCTGAAATAATTGTAATTGGAGATACTCACAGAGATATTGAAGGTGCTTTAAATGTTGGTGCTAAATCTATTGCGATTAAGACAAAATTATCCAACCTTACTAACTTAGAAATATTAGAAAAGGCAAATAAAATCATAAATGACTTTGAAATATCAAAAAAGTTAATCAAAGCTATTGAGAATTTATTATAACATGAGGGCAAAAGTTATAAATACAAGCATAATTATAAATGATATTATTAATATAAACACGATAAACTAATTATAAGTGTAGGGTTAGAGATAAATAAATGAAAGTAGAGTACGATATCGATGTTTTAAAACCGCATTTTCCTACGTCTGACGAAGTTGCTCGCTCATTGGAAAAATTGAAAGGTGTTCGTTATGTCAGCATTAAAGTAGACGAGATAGATCAAAAAACCACTTCGATATTACTAACAATTAAAGGAACGGGGGAAATGAATCTTGAAGATATCAAAAATACGTTAGAAGAATTAAATTGTGCTGTACATAGTGTAGATAGAGTTACGATAGAAAATTGGAGATAAGTTATCCTCATTTCAATCAGATTCTAGAAGTGAATATCTAAAATAATCAACATTAAATAATAGAAAAATAAGATGATCCAAAATGGTAGGTCCTAATATTGTTAAAGTTATTCAAGAAAAAGGAGCCGTATCAGACGAGCTTGATTATGCTTTAATGAATTATTTATTAAAAAATAGAGGTACAGGGTATACTGCGTGTCAACCATCTTTAGTGGAGCTAGAAGGAGGAATTAAAGCTATTAAAATGGATATTGATAATACTTTTTTAG
>JBHLLE010000443.1:0-4269 GCA_048885945.1 Candidatus Hermodarchaeota archaeon
ACTCCTGTTAATTCTTCTATATCTTTATCCAAATGTTCTTCAACTTCATTAAGTAGCTCTAGTTTTAATTTTGGTTCCAATTCATTTTCTTTTATTATATAATTAATCTCTTCAATAATAACATTAATCGCTAGATTCCAATCGTCAGTTTCTTTATATTTTGGAATCAAAATGTCAGAGATCATGATTTCAAATAAAGTTTTTGGAGCCTTCTCGTCAAATTCCACCTCTAAACCAGAACGTAGTTTAACTTTTTTTACCATTTCAAAGTCACTAATAATGTTGAATTTTATCTTAATAATTAATAAAATTAATCTATAAATAATTTTTTCAAAATATTCGTTCTTTCAAAAAGAGATTAATAATAATTTTTTTCCGATTTTGTTAACGAAATATAACCCTCTTTAGTAATTACTACTTGATCCTCCGCCCGTGCACCCCCTAATCCTTGAATATACAAACCAGGCTCAATCGTTACTACCATGTTTTCTTTTAATATTTCATTAGATATTGGAGAAAGATATGGATTCTCGTGAATATCAATTCCTACTCCATGGCCTAAACTATGTATAAATCTTTTACCCCATTCTTTATTGTTTGCTAAAAAAAAGTCTCTAACTTTTTTATCCATTTCTTTGCACGCAATCTCTGGTTTTACTTGTTCTAAAGCATATTTCTGGCCTTCATTTACCAAATTTACTAATCTTGCTTTTTGCGGTTCTACTTTTCCATAAATAAAAGTTCGCGTCATATCAGAACAGTATCCCTCATAACGAGCACCTATATCAACAATAATAATATCTCCATCCTTTACTTTATTATTTGCAGTTTTTGCATGAGGATACGCCGATTGTTCTCCTGTAGCAACAATAGTGTCAAAAGAAGTTCCCTCAGATCCTTTTTTTCTCATCTTATATTCTGCTTCCGCAGCTAACTCTTCTTCAGTCCATCCTTCCTGTACTGAATTATAAATGGTTTTAAATCCTAAATCCCCTAATTCCGCTGCCTTTCTCATTCTTTCTATTTCTTCTTGAGTTTTGGTTACTCTAGCATTAAAAAAAATTTCAGATGCACCAATTAAATTAGCTATAGTAAATTTTTCCATCCATTCATCGTATTTCTTTACCGAAATATAATCGTCTTCGATACCAACCGTCTTTAAATTTAATTCGTTAATATTATCCGGAATAAAAGAAGGACTTCCACCAGTTATAAGCTTTAAATCGACTAAACTATTAAATTTACTATCGTTTTTAAGCGTTTTATTTACTTGGTCGTATTCTAACGCATTTAAAAAAACCCAAATCCTCCCGTCATTAACATCTTCTCTCGGGATCATAATAAATGTATCGCTCTCAATTTTAAATCCCAATACGTATGTGATATTCTGTGGTTTCGATACAAATAAAGCGTCAATTTCGGCTTCCTCAAATAATTTGTGAGATCGAATTTTCTTAATTTTTTCTAAACTCATGCTTTTACATTGCTCGCTATAAAATCCAAATATTATATGATATTAAATAATTATTTTTAAAAAACTCTATAGGATTTTTTTTGATCTTTATAGACTATGTGATAGTAAGGTAAAAAAGGATAAGTATAGATCGAATCCCATGAATCCTAATATAAAAAAAGAGGAGACATATTTATCTAATAACAGGGTTAAGGGTTCCTCGCAATTGAGTAAGTCTCATTGTTTTCAGTGCATTGAGGTATTAACCGATTTTATCGGCTTTAGGTATAAGAATATATTTTGATGTCATGGGATGTATCGATCTTAATTAAATAATGGGTGCTCATGGTATAAAAAGTTATGGTTTTTTGTCCTATGACAAAAGGGAAAATCGAAAATGAATTGCTTATAAATTAGTTTTTTAAATATTAAAGATATTTCGTTAAAAAACTGAACCTCGGTAAATATTCAAAATATAAGGTGCGATAATTAATTATAAAGGTTATAAAGATTTAAAAAAAAGAAAAAGATTAATATAAAGTGTTTTTTCATGAAAAGAATATTAAAGTTCGTTAAAAATCTTCGCAATTTTTTTTTTTTATAAAGATTAAAAAATTCTTTTATTTTGTATCACCATTACGTAATAGTCTAAAAAAAATGTGATTTAATTATAACTAATTTATTATTTTAATTGTCAAACTTCTTACCATTTAATTAGGAAATCAGACTTTTTACCATTAATTAGGGAATTAGGGGTTTCTTTAACTATGGATCTTGAGCTAGAATATTTTTTGAGCGTTATTCAGAGTAATTCATGTATTATTGAAGATGAATCGCGAAAGTTAATATTCTATTGTAAGAAAATTATCGAATTAATGAATTATTATAAAGAAACTAAAGATCGAATTTTTGTACGAAATGCCCTAATTTTCCTCAAAGCGTCGTATGATTATGTTTCAAATGGAGCATTTGGAAAAAAAATAGACTTAAGAAATTGTAATTTACAAACAAGAGACGAGTTAATTTCAATCTTGAAAACTGAATTGTATAAATCCTAATAAATTCATTCCCATAAAAAAATTTCCTATAAATAATTTCTATTTAAAATTCTATTTAGCAATTATTCTAATATTCTATAAAGAAATACAATGTAAATTAAGAAATTTCCAGTGTAATTTAATATATAAGACTGAATTTTTATAACATCCATGTGATAATCATAACACATTGATACGCGAGTTAGTGGGGTACTAATTCTCGATTTTTAATGTGTTATGCATTATTACTATTTTAAATTCTATTTTTCTTATTTAGTGTACTTTAATATACTGATATTAGAACTTACTAGTGTAATACAATTAAAGAAAATTATTCACATTTAAACCGACTTTTTTTAGAGGGTTATTCTTAGTTTAATTTTGGTTGTAAAATTAACATATCAGCATATTCAAGTTTTAAGAAAAATGGTAAGTCTGTTGTGATTTAAATATAAGATTCGTATAATTAAATATAACTCATTTAACCCCACTCTAATTAAAACTCGTGGAATACTGAAGATTCCAATCTATTAATTCTATTTATATACATTTAAAAACTAATTAAAGGTTTTAAATAATCCTACCTACCAAAAGATAAAAATCCAGGGTTGTGAGTGGGAAGATGAGTTATTTCTTATTTAAATTTGGAATATATTTATCTTCACATAAAGCTACTAAAGATTTATTGTAATCAATCATCTTTTTCGCAATTTCAGGATGAGAGAGAAGTTGTACTTCAATTTTATCGTTTCTATCCCATAATAAATAAGGTGTTTCTTCATATGGAACCATTTCTCGAACTTCTTTAATCCAGTTATCGGGAAGTACATTTTCAAGTTCAATATCTAGCATTTTAGCTAAGAAAATAGTCCAAGCTCTTGGAACTACTGTCATCTGATAACCGCCACCTCCCAAAGCAATCCATTTATCGTTGCAGTAATCGGTAGCACAGGTCTTGATAGTCTGTGATAAATGTCTATAAATATCTATTGAAAGGCCCATTTGAGTCAAAGGATCGTTAAAATGTGTATCTACGCCAAGTTGAGTGATTAAAATATCTGGGTTATAAGCTTGTAATAATTTTGGTACACACTTTCTAAATAATTTCAAATACATTTTATTATCTGTTCCAGGCAATAAAGGAAAATTTATAGAATAACCATTTCCTTGTTCTTCACCAGTTTCCTTGGTTTCACCTGTCCCAGGAAATAAAAATTTTCCGCTTTCATGGAGTGAAATTGTTAAAACATTGGGATCATCATAGAATAACCATTGAACACCATCACCATGATGGCAATCAATATCAAGATAGGCAATTCTGATATCTTTTTCTAATTTTTGAAGGTGTTTTATAGCAACCGCGATGTCGTTAAAAATACAAAATCCAGAGGCTCTATTATTCATAGCATGATGTAAACCTCCAGCAGGATTAAAACAATAATTAAAATCGTTCTCTTCCCAGACTTTTTCGGCCGCAATTAAACTTGCTCCACACACTAAGGCAGAAGCCTCATACATACCTTTAAAGATTGGATTATCCCCGGGTCCTAAACCATAAATATATGGTTTAATCTCTTTATTATCGGGATTATCACTTAATTTTTTTACAACATCGATATAACTGGGAGAATGTACCATTTCCAATTCTTCTCTGGTGCAAATTCTAGGTTTAATTATCTCAAGTCTTTCATTCTTTAGGAGACCTAATTTTTCCATTAAACTATAGGTTAATTTTATTCTTAGTGGTCTTAGAGGATGCCGATCTGAGAAATTATATTT
>JBHLLE010000444.1:0-4259 GCA_048885945.1 Candidatus Hermodarchaeota archaeon
GTAAATTTATAACTTTGTACAATAGAACTAAAAGCTAAAACAATATAAAATCAAGTGCTTTTTCAATGATAGAACCAGAATTGTTATTAGATTTTTTAAAAGGGCGTAGAACAATAAGGAATTACGAAAATAAGCCTGTCTCTGATAAAGATTTAGAAATGATCTTAGAAGCTGGGAGGTGGAGTCCAAGTGCTTCTAACAGACAACCATGGGAATTTATAGTTATTAAAAATAAAGAAATCTTAAAGAAAATTGCTAAGACAGGAATATATGGGGGGCCATTAAGAAAAGCTCCTATGGGAATTGCCATAGTTGGAAAAATTGACGAAAATCCTGACTGGTATGTTCAAGATACGACCCTAGTATCAATGAACATGATGCTCATGGGTTGGGCTTTAAATATTGGAATGTGTTGGCTAGGAAGTATGAATAGAGAATATGCAAAAGAACTATTAGGTTTAGGAAAAAAGGACTTTCTTCTAACTATTCTTACTATAGGTTATATTAAAGGAAATATTCCTAAACCTTCGCTTAGAAAGGAAATTAATGAAATCACGCGAGTTATATTGTAACAAGAATTAATAAATTAAAAGAGAAAATAATTATTTTATGATTTTTGGCTCATTAAATCAGTGAGAAGTAATTCACCAATTTTATGAAATAAGAACATAATGTTTTCACCTGACAAGGCTGATGTTTCTAAATACGTAATGTTAAGATCTTCTGCGAGTGCTTCAGCATCATCTTCACTAATTTTTCTATCATCTTTAAGATCACCTTTATTTCCTACAAGATATATCACTAGATTTTCTTGAGATTTAAACGATCTTTTAATATCACCAAACCATTTATTAATATTTTCAAAACTCTTAGGTTTTGTTAAATCAAAAACTAAAATTATAGCTTCAGCACCTTTATAAAAATGCTTTCTCATAGTATGGAATTTGCTTTGGCCCGCAACATCCCATATAATCAATTGGACGGTGGAATCTAATGCTCGAATGTTTTTTGCTGAAATATTAACTCCTAATGTGGGGATATATGTTCTTAAAAACGCTTTATCCGTAAATCTTAAAACTACAGATGTTTTCCCAACTTCTGGGTCCCCTATAACAATAACTTTAAATCCATATTCACTTATATCATATTCTAAAGATTGATCCTCTGGAAATTGTTCTATCTCCTGGAGTGATAATTCTTTTTCTTTTAACTCCGTTAGGATGACGCCCGTTTGCTTAAGCAAATCATCTATATCCAATTCAATTCCATCTCGATTTGTTTGAATTTTTTCCATTCTAATTAAATTATCTATAAAATCTTGCAGTAAAGAATCAAAAGTATTAATATATTTATAAAAAATAAGATCGTCCGTTTCCTTAAATACAATTGCTATTGCCGCACGAGAAGATTCTGCTTTAGTATCATCTTCCCATTCCATGTATTTAATCATTCCTTTCAAGTTATACGAAGGAAAAGGAATTATAGCTATAGATCTAGGTATAGTCCCTTTTTCGTCTATGAGAATTGAAAGACATTTTCTTCCAATATGTTCTTTAATTTCATTACTTAATACTGATGGTACCTCTAAAACTGGTAAAAAAATATCACTCTCTCCAAATTCAATAAATAAAATCGCCGAAATTGGGTTTGTTTCCATATGTTATTATTAGTATTATTCATATTTTAGGATTTATATAAAATAATAAATTATGGAAAAATAATTAATTAAGATGTTAGATCTTATTGAAGTCTAACCTATAAATAATGAAAACGTTTAAAATATAATTAATTTATACTTAAAACCTAAATTCATTTTTATATTTAATAAAATTCTTAAAATTTATATAGGTTTTAAAGCGAGATAAAAAAAATAGAATAATTTTAACGATATTAACATAAATGAATAAATTTTTTACATTTTTATAATAAACTCTGAAAAGATTGAATTATTTTTATTAATATTCATAATCATAAGGATCATAACCACCAGAATCCTGCTCTAAATCATCATCCCAGCTATCCTCATAATCTCCATCATTATCCCAATCTTCATCGTTATAATCTTCCCAGTCATCTTCATCGTCATCAGAATCGTCATCATCATCCCAATCATCTTCTTCTTTTTTCTTTTTCGGGGGTGAGTCATTATAATCTCCAATCATCATAATACCACCTTAATTTTACATTTTGCTTTATTATGAATTGTTATACTTTATCAATTAGATAATATAATAAATATTTTATTTAAATATTTCTATGATGAGAGGGCAATTCTATACTTTTCAAAAAGGATTAATAAAATCATATTTAAAAACTCAATCATCTAATTTTAAACCCAATTCTTAATAAAATAAGTCCACAATAATGAAAATAAAATTTAAAGTAAAAATCATCCCTAATAATATTTCTATAATTAAGAGTATTCTCTCGTTGGTACTTATTTTTGCTATGCTATAAATTTCACTTAAGATTTTAAGGCGTTTACGAATGCTATCGCTCCATCTATCTAATTAGAATATGTTGTTTGAATATTTATAAAGTTGAGCTAAATAAAATCTCCTATAATTTTTGAGACATTTTCTAAATTTTCTAATATAAAAATCATATCAAATTTCAAATATATAAAAAATCTAATAAAAATAAAGAATTATAGAATAAAAATAGCCGCAGCTAATACTGTAGCATATTCATTTTCTTCTCGTACTGTTGCGGACGCAGTTATATTTTTTGTTTCAATTATCTTTCCATTCATTCGAAAAATCTCCTGTTTTTCGTCGTAATTAGCTTCAGAATCAAATGGAACTCCTAGAGTAGTTGCTAACATTTCAGCAGCTAAATCTTCAGCAAATTCTCCAACCTTTTCGGGTTTAGTTCCAAATGCATGATGTTCACTTAAATATCCATAAGATCCTTTATCTGAAGGTTTAGCAACTCCTATTGAAGCCCCTATTAACCGATTGTATTCGTTTGAATGTGTTCTGCTTAACACAGTAAAGACTATTTGACCAGCACGAAGCTGTTTTAAGCCATCACTTTTATTAACCTCAATACAATATGGAGGTAGAATAGATGAAACTTGGACTAAATTAAATCTTTCAATTCCAGCATCTCTTAATGCAGCCTCAAAAGAATTGAGTTCAGTTTTATGAAATCCTACACCTTTAACAAAAAAAACCTTCTTAGGGACTAATGACATTGCTCTTAAGAAAGTAAATATAATTTATTATTGTTAACATATAAAAATAAATTCTTATATTTAACATTTCTCCCTTGTTATAATAATAATCTATATTTGAAAGAACTAAATTCTATTATATCAATATATAACAAAATTGATGAATATTTTATTAATTATTTTAATTAACATCCAATATGCCGATATACTCACATTTTTAACATATATTATTGAAGTAGTTAACTAGCTGACATTTCTTCGTGAAAAATTCTAAAGATGGATTGATAACTTTTGTAATAAATTTGTAAATTTAATTAATAAAAAATTATTAAATATTCTAAATAAGATCATAAAAAATTATTATGTCTGAACATAGAAAAGAAGAATATCTTATTAAAAAAATAATTCCCTTTAATGTTAAAAAAGTTAAAAATGTAGACGATATTTTAAAATCCTTGAAATACTGTGGTTTTCAAGGAAGAAATTTAGGCAGAGCTCTTGATATTTTAGAGAAAATGGTTACAAACTCTAATTGCTTGACGGTATTAACATTAAGTGGAGCAATGGTACCCGCAGGAATGGGTGAGTTGATTTGCGCATTAATGGAACATAATTTAATTGATGTATTGGTCACTACTGGTGCTAATATTATTCACGATATCGTGGATGTTTTTTCTAATGTTGGACACTATGTTGGGAGCTCAAATGTAGATGATAACGAGTTATTTCAAAATCGAATAAATAGAATCTATGATGTATTTCTTCCTGAAGAGAACTATCAAAATGCTGAAGAGGCATTACACGATATCATTCAAAAAACATTTAAAGATAAAGAGGTCCATATTACTCCCTCTAAATTCTTAAAAATTATTGGAGGACAAATAAACAAGAGATCCATAATTTCTATTGCTGCGAAATATAATATCCCTATCTTTATTCCCGCGTTTTCTGATTCAGAATTAGCATTAAATCTAATTAAATATTCTGTGAGAGAAGGTTATAATTTCCAATTTGATATTTTAGAAGATGTAAAAAATTTTGGAGAATTGATAAAAAATTCTAAAGAATATGGTACAATCGTAAT
>JBHLLE010000445.1:0-4248 GCA_048885945.1 Candidatus Hermodarchaeota archaeon
TAGAAAAAAATTTTATGCTAATATTAATAAGGAAATGATTAAACCATTAAAATATATTATTTCTAAAGCAGATAAAAATCATGACATAGATGAATTACCACAAAATCAATATTGGAATCCTTCAAAAAGCTTAAATCAACAACAATTTAAAATATGCCCTTTTTGTGGTGCTTCAATTACGCTAAAAGACCAGTCTAAATGCGAGAAGTGTGGACATAAGTTATAATTTAAAGCTTAGAAAATTTTATAATTTTATTAAATTGTCAACCCATTAAATTTTTAGTATAAAATAAAGTTAAATAAGAATAGTATTATTTCTTACTCATATAATTTTTAGAATATTTATCTTAACTTTAAGATTGAAAAGCACAAAAATAAATAAAATGTCAACAGCAACAAATTCGATTAATATTGAAGAAGTCATTTTTTACATTGATTTAACGACAGAAATTATTAAGAAAAAAACCTTGATTAGAATTATTCACGATTTCATCAAAAATAAAAAGAAGATTAGTGATTCTAGCTTTGGAATTGTATTATTTCAGGAGGAAGATAATCCTGTATGGTTATATGATGAAAAAGACGCAAATTTAATTACTAAAATTATTGATGAAAAGTGGGATAACCGTCCAAAAAATCAGAGCTACATTGAAAATGGTTTGTTTGAAATTCTATCTTATATCTTTAGGAAGAGTCGTGAAATTGAAAAAAATTATCGTATATTAGTCGTCTCAGATACAGCTTCCACGAGATCAGAAGAATATCATAACGCATTATATGATTTAATTGTTAAATCAAAAAAATTCTCAACTATAATAGATATAATTCGTATCAATACACAAAGCGACTATGTTGATGAAGTGAAATTGAAGGTCATTTCGAGTGAAACTCAAGGAGGTATGTTTATCTGCAATGATGTCAACCAATTTGAAGACATTATCAGTTCTTTAATTAAAAGTAAGAAAGAATTTAATATTATTCAACCAACTGATGAAAGTAGAGAGTATCTGGAAGAAGATAAAGATTTTTACGAAAGACTGGCTGTGGATTTAATAAGTCTTGATCCTGATGATGAGGAAATATGTGATATCTGTCAGTTTGAACTCTGTCCAATATGCAGTGCTTATTCAGATGAAATTCATAAATGTTATAATTGTGGAACTCGTTTTCATAGCTGCTGTATCTCTAAATATTCGATAACCAATAATATTGGTTATAAACATATTTTTCGTTGTCCAAAATGCCAAAATCTATTAAAACTTGACGAAGAATATGTTAATTTAGTGTTTGAAGAGGAATTTGAAGGCCAAGCGGGATTGGAAACTAAATATGGCCCTAAAGAAGAGGTCTATCAATCAGAACAAGAGCAATACGAGCCAGAAGCACCAATTGAGCAAATAGATGAGGTAGTAGAAGCTAGTGAGCATGAAATTCAAGACTATGAGATTGATGAACATTTTGAACAAGAACAAATAATTGAAGAAACATCCGTTGAAGTAAAGATGGTTCCGGTTCCACCTCCACCTAAATCCCCGGCAGTGAAAAAAGTTCGGATAGGTGGATATTTTGGACAAGAAATTGAAGTTTCCAAAATTAAAAAAAATTCAAAACCAATTAAGGTAATCGAATCCACTACTACGACCTTAGAACAAAATGTTTCAATTACAAAATTAAGACCCCCAAAAAAAAGAAGCTCTGTAAAGTTTTGCAAAATCTGTGGTGCTTCAGTTCAACATGTGGTCAATTGCCCTAACTGTGGAGCAAAAATTGATTAAAGAATTTTAAATTTGATTTAAAATCAACAAATTCAACTTTATTCGTTTTTAAAGTTAAATCTAACATAATCGATATTTACGATCACTTCCACTTCATAGAAAAATTAATAATCAAATACAATTTAAATTAATTGATGAATAAAATGGGTACTCAAGATATTAATGAAGCACAAACTAACGATAGTGAAGTTGATGCTAAAGATTTAACAAGAAAACAGATTTTTTTGTATTCACTACTTATAGGTATTACGATAACAATTGCGATTATTTCTATGATAGGAATAAATCTATTTGTGTTATTGATCATAATTGGGGTTATAGTTATTTACGTGTTTTTAGATGAGGAAATAAGGAAAGAGGAAAAATCCGATTTTTTAAATACAAATAGTGAGAGTAGAAATAATCGCGAAAATTAACGAATGTTTGTATTAATTGATTGTTAAAAAAAAAGTAATATAAATTCAAAAATCATATCGATTATTAACAAGCTTAGTAAATATTATACTTTTTACCCATGTATCTCATCCCAGGAAAAGTATATGATGATTTTGTTAAAAAAAGGCTCGATAAAGATTCAGCTTCAGCAATTTTAATTTCTTTAATTGAAAATAGTAAAAGAGAATTTAATAGAGTCGAAAGTATTAATATATTATCTCAGATTGGACTGAAAAATCTTGAGATTTTCAAATTTTTAGAAAATTTACTAGTTTCTGACGAATGCGAACGTATAAGAATAGCTGCCTTTGATGCGTTGAAACATAATTTCAAGTTAAAAGCAATAATTCCCGTTAAATATGCTATTTATAAAGAAAAGGAACGATTTTTTTTAATAAAACTAATTGATTTTTTAGCACAAATTGACCCATTTTCTTGTAGAGAAGTTTTAATTAATAAAATAAATGAAATTGATGAACTAACAAAAAAGACTATGTTTTATGGATATAAAATTAGTAATATGAGCTTAAATAAATTAAAAGAAAAATATTTTGATTACTTATTCTTACAATCCTTAGATACTCTTTATTTCCATAGACATAAAATTCCGTTTGCAGTAGATTTGTTTTACATTGATTGAAAATATTCTTATATTATTTATACAATTTATAGAATTAACTGAGTTGATAAAAGCTAACATGTTTATGTCAAAATGCCTTATTTAGAGATAAAATTAGAAAAAATTAAACAAAATGCTATTACTCTGAAAAACATCTTAGATTCTCAAAACTTTTCAATAATAGGTATAACTAAAGTAGTATTGGGGAATCCTACTATTGCAAAAACAATGGTTCAAGCAGGTATAGAATATTTAGGGGATTCAAGAATTGATAACATAATTCGAATGAAAAAAGCGGGTATCAATGCTCAATTTTTATTAATAAGAGTCCCAGCCCTAAGTGAATTACCGTTAGTAGTCAAATATGCAGATATTAGTTTAAATTCTGAAATTAATGTAATAAAAAGGCTCTCAGATTTAGCAGTTCACAAAAAAAAGAAGCATGGAATTATTCTAATGGTTGAAATGGGCGATTCAAGAGAAGGAATAATGCCTAGCAATTTAGAAAGTGTAATAGAACAAGTAATAGAATTGAAAGCTGTTGAAATAGTTGGAATCGGTACAAACCTAAAATGTTTTGCAGGTGTGATTCCCGACGAAAACAATATGAATGAATTCTCTGAAATTGTAAAAAAAGTTCAAGATAAATATGGATTAAGTCTAAAATTTATCTCGGGAGGAAATTCTGCTAATTATAACTGGGTTATTTCTGATTCCCAAAAAGGAGTAATTAATAATTTACGTATAGGTACCATCATTTTTTTAGGTGTGGGAGGGATAAATGAAGAACCAATTTCCGGATTTCATAATGACGCTTTTACGTTTGTTTCAGAAATCGTTGAACTAAAACAAAAACCGGTATTACCTAGAGGAACGATTACAACTAATGCTTTTGGAGAAGATTCTATATTTAAAGATGCAAATAAATTTAAAAAAACTAATGGTTTTAGAAATCAAGCACTACTTAATGCTGGAAGGCAAGATATTAATGAAAGAGGTTTATTTCCCAATGATGATATTGAAATTTTGAGTGCTTCAAGCGATTATATTATTGTTGATTTAAAAGATACAAATTTCAAATTAGGAGATGAACTGAGATTTAATATGAATTACGAAGCGCTTCTAGGAGCGATGACCAGCCCCTTTATTTCAAAAGTGTTTATTTAATTAATTCTATAAAAAATTAAAATAATAAAATCTATACTAAATGGAAATTTAACTTAATTAAATATATAATTGATTTTTTAATAGAATGGAAGCTGAAGAATCTAAAAACGCTAACGTTAGCCCAACAGTTTCTAAGATTAGCATGTTATTATCTGCGATTTTTATGGGAAACGTTGGATTACTAGTAACTTTTCTTAGTAAATATCCAATTTATACGATTGTTCTCCTAAGAGGTATTTTTGGAACTTTTTT
>JBHLLE010000446.1:0-1491 GCA_048885945.1 Candidatus Hermodarchaeota archaeon
ATAAATTAATAGGTCAATTCAAGACTAATTAATCAAGCATTAATAATAAGAAAATCTAAAAAATTGATTCTCTCTTATAGATTTAAATGAATTAATAAATATTAAATTAAAAAAGAATTCTTAACGAGACGTTAATAGGATTTTTAATTTATACTTATTGAATATATTATATAATGAGTAAATAATAATAACGAGAATTTTATAAGATGATAATACGAATAAATTCTCTTGAAAGCACAATTGAAATTTTTTATGAAAAATACATTCATCTTCATGGTTTTATTAAACTTGAAGCTCAAAGTAATGATAAAGAATATTATATAATTATCCAGATTTTAAACGAGCAGACTATATCTGATTATATTTTAACTCGGCAAAAACTAAAAAACGTAGAAATTACAAAATATATAGAATCAGAATTAGAAACAGAATTACAATATGTAATTCAGGGGCGTCCAATTATCTGTACTGAAATTGACAAAAAATCCAAAAAAAGAGTTGATCACAATATAAATGTATTCTTTCTTATTGAAGATTTGATGGAAAATGATGTATTAAAACCTCATTCAATGAAAATCTCAGAAAATCAAGAAGATAAACCAGAATACTTAGAAAATATATTTGATCCTAATGGTATCTTTATGGGGACATTAGCTTCAGAAAGCAAAGTTGCAGTGTATTTTCCGTATAAATATTTAATGTACCATTCGTTTATTGCGGGAGCGACTGGTACTGGGAAATCAAATTTAAATCAAGTATTTATAGATGGGTTGCTTCAACATAATGCTCAAGTAATTCTTAATGAGCAAGGGACAAAAGTTTCCATGTTAGCTATTGACATGCACGATGAATATGCTCTTGGATGTAATAAACACGGGGTATATGAGATATGTAAAGCATGCGAGTTTAATAAAGAATTAATTGGAAAATGGTTTTATCTTTATCCAAATAAAGGAATTCCTCCACAAGAAATAAAAAGTATGGCAGAACCATGTATCATTAATTATCAGGAAATAAAACCGGTGGACCTTTTTGCCACGGGTTCTTTTAATGATCTCCAAGTTGGAGCGATTTATTCAGCATATAAAGCTGATTCTGAAAATTATATTGAAAATTTGTTATTAGATGGATATAATCCTCCTGGTGGTCATGATGACAAAACTATGGCAGCTATTAGGAGAAGAATGCACTGGTTGGAATATTCAGATATGTTCCAATCAAATGGAAATAGTACCTTATCTGAAATTGTAGGAAAATTGGAAAGAGGAGGTTTGATAATTTTTAATGCTTCTATGATCTCTGACTTAGAACAATTTTTATTTAATGGGGTTCTGGCCAGAACTTTATTTGATATAAGAAAAACTCTGAAATCTTCCACAGAATTAGATACTTTAAAAAAAAAACTATCTCAAACTCTTCCAAAGAACTTTCTTGAAAATTATAAACACAATCTAGATAAAATATATATAAAATCTGGTAAATTAGTAAAAG
>JBHLLE010000446.1:1501-4242 GCA_048885945.1 Candidatus Hermodarchaeota archaeon
TTCAGAAATGCCAATTATTATTTTTACTATTGAAGAAGCACCCAGCCTCCTACGTCCTGAACTAATGAAATTTAGTAACGTATTCAAGGATATTTCAAGACAAGGTAGAAAATTTAATTTAGGATTGGAAGTAATTTCACAACAATACTCTCCCATCGATGATACAATCTTATCCAATATGAACACAGTGATTAATTTACCCTTAAGATCTGAAAAAGAAAAAGCCGTTGCTTCAAAAACTTTAGGGGGAGGAATTCAATATACTGATCTAGAGTCATTAACAGGTACAAGAGGAATTGCATTAATCTCTGGAATTTGGTTAACTAATTTTCAGAAACTACGAATACCTTTATATGATGAATACTTTGAAAATAATTCAAAAAAATTTTATGAAGGATTTACTAAAAAATATAAATCATTAAGTAAATCGCCTCCTCCAACGGCATTACCATAAAAAATATTAACTAAGAGAGTTTAGGTGATAAGAATTTCTTTCGATTTTGAATTAATCTCACTTGAAAAATCTTTTGAAAATAGACCAGAAAGATCTCTTGATGAAGAAGTTAGAAAATTTAAGGAATCTATCAAAGATGGGAAAATAAAATGGACAGAAGAAGAAAAAATAGAATTAGAAACAGATCAGTTTGATACTGATGAAACTCTTAAAAATACAAAACTCCATTTCGCAGATATGCCGCATTTTGAGTTTGACGGCGATTTATCAGATTTTGTTGATGATAATTATAAAATTATTGGATTTGATGAGAGTTCAATCACAAGGAGCGGGACATACGCTAAAATAGGATGCTTTAAATTTGGAGAAGGTCAGGTCACCTTTCAAAATGGAAAATACAAAAAAAAGTTAATAATGTATAAACCTATTAATGCCTACATTGAAGATAATGAACATAAACTGACTATTTATAGAACAGTAATAGAAAATTTTATAAAAACTATAAAAAAAGACTTTTATAAAGCTAATTTAAAAGATAAAGTTGATAAACTTCTAGAATGGTTTGAAGATACTTACAAAAAGAAAATAGATACTCATATTGAAGCTCATAATTTCTATTATCCTTCTCTAGGACATTTAATTGATAGGATAAGAACTGCTGATGAAATTCTTAAATCTTTAATTCGAATAAAAGACGAGAGTAATTGGGGAAAAAATAAAAAAGTTATTTTTCTTGGGGATGGAATACAGATGTTTCGTCAACATATTTTTCCTCCATCAGCATTTACTGAATTATTCTATCGATTTATCGAAATTTATGATATTAAATATTATAGTTTTTCTAAGACATGCAGATTAAGAGATGCACAGGGTAATTTTATATTGCCTATTTGGTCAGAAATCTTAGAAAATAAAAAATTTTTAGTTGAGTTACCTGATCTTTCAGCCTATACTAAAAGTAAAGCTTATATTACCAGATTACAAAAAGCTAGTGCTGCTTTACGATTTGATATTTGCGATTCTCTAGATACGAAAGATGCAATTTATATTGTTAAAAATCTTATTCCATATTCTCCACGCGGATATCCATTAAGTCTTATAGGAGCTCACGAAGCTAGTACTTTACTTGCCTCGGAATATAATAAATTGGAAGCAACTTTCTTAGAATTACAATTTAATAAAAAAACAAAAAAATATACTCAAGAGTGGAGAAAAAAAGTATTAGGAGAGTAAAACTTTTTTCATATAGAGAATTAAAAAAAGGGAATAATTATGGTAAAAATAGTACATATGGCAGATACCCATTTAGGATATAGAACGAAAAGAGGTACGATAAATAGATGGGCGCAACTTAATTATTCAAGACCTTATGAGCAAGAAATATATGATACATTCTTGAAAGTAATGGAAAATGTTTCTAAAATCGATAACCTTAATTTTTTTATCCATTGTGGGGATATTTTTCATATTCCTCAAAAGAATAATCCCTTCCCACCACCTGAACCTGCAAGAAGAGTTTTAAAGCAAGGTTTTGATCTATTTTTTAATAACACAAAAAATGAAGTACCTTTAATTTATATTGAAGGTAATCATGGTGTTTTTCAGGGATATGATTATACACCATTTGAGTCTCATTTTAATTTTAACGAATACCCAAATTTGCATTATTTTAAAGAAAGAGATTTACTTGACGCTTTAAAATCTAACTCTTCCTTAATGTTAGAATTTAATCAACAAAAGGTAAGATTCTATTTATTTCCCTTTTTTGATTTCGATAGTTTTGAGGTTTACTCTTCTGCGTATGATAGTTGGATCGAAAATCAGTGTCCGAAAAAAAATGATGGATTTATTAATATAGCTGTTGCCCATGGATCTAAAATCGATAAAACTCTGCATAAAAAAATATTATCTGATGAATTTGACTATGACTATGTTGCTTTGGGTCATGAGCATATATTAAAGAAAGAAACAAAAAATTCTTTTTATGCGGGATCGTTATTACCATTAAATTTTAAGGAAATCAATCAGAATCAAGGCTATTTAATAATTAATATTGATGAGAAGACGAGGAAATTAGATGTTGAAAAAATATTCACACATAAATTATTAAATAGACCTTTTGAGAAAATACAAATAAATGTTATCCCTAACGATTCTTCTATAGATCTAAATAACAAGATACAGGATGTTTTAAAGAATTTTACATCTAAAAAAGGTTTTAATGCTAAGACTTCTGCAAGATTAAAATTAGAGTTTATAGGAGAAATAACTTATGTGCTCCATATTT
>JBHLLE010000447.1:0-4240 GCA_048885945.1 Candidatus Hermodarchaeota archaeon
CAATAATAATATTAAATAAATTCTAGGTAATGTTCTGTTTAGATGAATCATGAAGAAATATAATAGTAAAATCCTTATAGATTTTGAACCTATTTCAAGACGAGTATATTTATTTAATAATCTGAATATATATGAAATCTTAACAGAAATTAGAATACCTATACAAACTTTATGTGGTGGAATGGGTACTTGTGGAAAATGTAAGCTTTTAATTCAAAAAGGTAACGAGTTTCTGATAAAACCCACTAAAATTGAAGAAAAATTCTTAAGTAAAGAGGAAATAAAGAAAGGATGGAGACTTGCTTGTCAAGCAAGAATCAACCCAAATAATATTGAAGAATTGGAAGAAAAAGCTTTACCTCAATTTCGAATATATTTACCGGATGAGTTAGTTCTTGAAGATTTTAAGATATTAACATCAGGCGCAAATAGAGAAATAGAATTATATCCCGCTGTTAAAAAATTATATCTGGAAGTTAAAAAACCATCGTTAGAAGAACCCATCTCTGATTTTGAAAGATTATTATTTGCTATTAAAGGAACTTATAAAATTTATAGCCAATTAAACTCAATTCACATAAATATAGCTCTATTAAATAAATTATCAAAGATTTTAAGAGAAAATGATCACAAATTAACAATTACACTTTGGAATAATAATGCTATTATAGATATTGAGCCTGGAAATACAACAGAAAATAACTTTGGAGTAGCATTTGATATTGGCACTACAACTTTAGTAGGTTATTTAATTAATTTGAATAATGGGAAAATCTATTCTGTAGCTTCCAAATTAAATCAACAGACTGCCTTTGGAGAGGATGTGATTACTCGACTTACTTATGTAAAGAATAATCCAGATGGATTAAAAAAATTAAATTCTTCCGTAATAGAAGGTCTAAACGATATAATTTTAAAAATGTGTAAAAAGTCTAGTATTGATCCTTCAAATATTTACGAAGGTACAATCGTAGGTAATTCGGTAATGCACCATTTATTCTTAGGAATAAATCCTATTAGTATAGGATTAAGTCCATATGTACCTTTAATACAAAAAGCATTAAATATAGATTCTAAAGAGTTAAACTTACATATTAATGAAAATGGGACGATATATACTGCTCCTTTAATAGCTGGTTTTGTTGGAGCTGATACTATGGGTGTAGCACTTTCATCGAATATTGAAAACGAGAAAGAATTAACCTTAGTAATAGATATTGGAACTAATGGTGAAATAATCGTAGGAAATCGTGAAATTTTGGCAACTGGATCATGTGCCGCAGGATCTGCCCTTGAAGGAGCACATATTGCACATGGAATGAGAGCTGCTGCGGGTGCAATTGATACAATCAAAATTGATTCTGGAAATTTAGAAGTTTCTTATACTACTATTAAAAATAAAGACCCTATTGGTATTTGTGGGTCAGGTTTAATTGACGCAGTTGCAGAAATGTTAAAGTCAAATATTCTCACTAGAAACGGTAATTTTAACAAGAATCTAATTGGTCATAAAAGAATAAGAAAAACAGATCACAAATTTGAATTTATTATTGCGCATGAAAATGAAACTTCTATAAGAAGGGAAATTACTATCTCTCAAAATGATATTAGACAAATTCAAATGGCTAAGGCAGCGTTTTACGCAGGTTCTAGATTAATTCTAAAAGATTTAAAGGAATTATATAAATTATCTGATACAAATATTAAACAAATTTTTTTAGCAGGAGCATTTGGAAATTATATCGATAAAGAAAACGCGAAATTTATTGGAATGATCCCAGATATTCCTAATGATAAAATATATCAAATAGGAAATGCTGCAGGTGTAGGAGCTCAATATTGCTTGATGAATACTGATATGAGAAAAAAGGCAAATTTATTATTAAAAAAAATAAAATATGTTGAAATTAGCCTTAAAAAAGAATTTCAAAGAGAATATGCCGAAGCAATGTATTTTCCTCACTTAAATCTTAATTATTTTCCTAACCTTATGGAATATAATAACATACCTAAAAGATAATTATGAAAAATATTTTTAATTTGTATTGAAGAACACATTTCTAAATTTTCTTAAAACTAAGATTTATTTACATAAGAGTAAAAAGGATAAATGGGATTAGTATTATTCAAAATTTGCTAATCTAAAAATATTTAAACCTTTAAAACATTAATTTTTTAATTTTACTTAAGAACATTAGGTTTAAAAATTAAATAAATTCTTAAATAAAATTGGTTATAATAATTTATATACTTGTATTGTTATTAAAAAATTATAATTATAAAAATTTAGATAATTCAAGAGTAGTGAATTTGAATGAGTAGCTTTAAATTAAAAGTGCTTTTAACAGGAGCTGCCGCCGTAGGTAAAACTAGCTTAGTTCAACGTTTTATTAAAAATAGATTTGCTGCAAACTACAAACTTACTGTTGGGGTTGACATCCTCACTAAGGATGTGAATTTTAGAGAAAACGAAGTAGCCACGCTTTCAATCTGGGATATTGGTGGGCAACAACGATTTGAGTTCATAAGATCTACATTTTATAAAGGTGCTGCTGGAGCATTGTTAGTTTTTGATTTAACAAGAGAGCAAACGTATACTGAGACTAGAAAATGGTTAACAGAAATTCGACAATTTGCAGGAGAAAAAATACCTTTTGTATTTATCGGAAATAAATTGGATTTATTAGAAGACGTGGGAGAAGTAATTGATAGAGCTGAAGCACGATCGTTTGCCGAAAATGAAGGAAGTATCTATATTGAGACTTCAGCTAAAACGGGAGAAAATGTTGACGAAGCATTTACAGAATTAACTCGTCGAATAATTGATTCAAGAACTTAATTTAAAAATCTCTTTTTATAATAACTACAAAATTTTAATCTAATTTTAATAAAATAAATTAAAAATAGCTATATTTTAATTTTATTCTTCTCTTCTTTCTTAATTATTTAAAGAATTTTTGCTTGAACTTTATTTATCATCAATACATTTAATTGTTTCAAAATCTTCACATAAGTCGTCATGAATAATTCTTATTGCTTCAATTAGATGATCTTTTTCAATTACAATAGATAAATTGAGTTCTTTAAAACTCTGTGATAGTGCTTTAACCTTAATTTTTTTTTTATCTAATGCAGTAAAAATTTGTGCTTTAGTTTTATTTTCTAATACTTTTAGACCAGTTATATTAATTATTGCAACATTTTCCCAAGTAAGTTCGAAGAATTCTGAAAAAAAATCATCATTTTTTAATGCATTAAGCGCTCTTTGAGAGTCTCCACCTCTTACAATGAAAGAAGTACTAATTTCAGAACTTGATTGCGCTACAAAAGACACACTGATTCCTTTTCTCGCCATAACTTTGAAAATCTTAGCTAAAATTCCAGGCACATCAACCATACTTCCTGAAATAACTGATATTATTGTTGCAAATTCAACAGCAGAAATACCTTTAATCTGATCTTTATCAGATAACTTTGAAATTCTTGTAAAATTAACTTTTTCTGTTGGTTTATCAAAATTTCTAATTTCTAATGGAATATTTCTTTTTTCTATTGCTTCAAGACATTTAGGATGCAGAACTTTTGCACCAAAGTTTGCAATTTCTTTGGCTTCACTATAATCTAAATTTTTTATAAGAGATGGTTGAGGAATATATTCAGGATCAATTGCTAATAATCCATCTACATCCTTCCATAATATAACTTTAATATCTTTATCAGAACTCCCATCATATATAGATCTCGCTAAGATTGTTGCAGTATAATCAGATCCTCCTCTTCCAAGTGTTGTTATATATCCCATTTTATTCCTTCCAATAAAACCAGTAACGCAAAATATTGAATTTTTTAATGGATTTTCCAGTAAAGGAATTAAAGTTTTGCTAATTCGAGCGTTAGTTAATTCATATAGAGGATAAGCATTATTATAATTATCATTAGTAACAATAATTTTGTTAGCAGATAGGTATATCGAATCTAAATCGCGACTTAGTAGGTATTGATTTAATATATATGTTGAGAGTATCTCTCCAAAACTAGAAATATAATCTTTATAATAAGGCTCAAGTCCAAATTCTTGAATATCAGAAAATGCGTCATCTAATTCGCTTAGTTTTTTATCTACCCAATCTTTAGCTTTTCGATAATAAATATCATTCTCATCTAATATTTCTTCTATAATATCTATATGATGTTTTTCAATTAGAGCCATATTAGTATCTATTTCTTCTGTATTGTTCAA
>JBHLLE010000448.1:0-4239 GCA_048885945.1 Candidatus Hermodarchaeota archaeon
TCGCTTCCGATTTTGGAAATCTTCCAATCAATTTTAGATTGAGGATAACATCTTACATTAATGATTTTTTCAATTTTTTTTATGAATTCAAGTTCTTTTGGGTGCAAATTTATATTTTTCAATACTAAAGACCTAATATCAAAATTTCTTATTTTTCACATTCAATTTTGCTACTATTATTTCATTAGTGAAAAATATTTTAAAAATTTGTATTAGTTGGAATTTTCAATAAATAAAATTAAAAAAAAAGGATTTAGAATTTGAATTTAAAACCTCACTATTTTAGGGGAAATGTAATTTTTCAACCAGAATTATTTCTAAATCTGGAAGCCTAATAACATCCTTACATAAGAGTATTAGTTCATCTGTCCCTAAAGGAGGCAACCTTATAATGACGAGAAATTTTTCTCTTATTAATTGAACCGAGGTATTTTTATCCATTATATATTCTCATATACTTAATGGGATTCGAACCCAAACCTCTCGCAAACACATAACGAGCGTCCTTTCTTAGACCATAAGCGGAATAAAATAATAGGACAACAATTATCCATTCTTCAATCTTTAAATCGGTTAGTTGGGAATTGAACCCAATTCTCTCGCAAGACTAACAAGTATCCTTACCATTGGACCACAAACCCGATTGAATTATGGATCGAGCTTATATTCATATCCAATATATTATTTGGATTTTTTTAGCGGTTTAGCAGGATTTGAACCTGCACCTCCTCTCTCTGCATAAGGGGTATCCTATCCATTGGACCATAAACCTTATCCAAAAATAATTCGAAATAAGTTTAAGCTTCCAATTATAGACAGGTACATTTCTATTGAATGTTATATCTTATCATGTATGAATAAAGGCACCTAAGCATACAATTCAATATTTAATATATCCTGCCTTGTTTACCCCGTTCAATTTATGAATATTAATACTGATTTTAATTGATTTAGAATTGAATTTCCCAATATACGAGGGAACTTTCACCTGTGAATTGAATGTCTATTCCACCGTCATATCATGAAGGTTAAAATTATAAATCAAGTTGTATATTTAAATCTTTGCGTCAATGTGGGATTTTAATGGGAAGATTATAAAATAAGTCATATTATATTTATTTCTAATATGATTCTATTAAAAAATTATACAATTTCATTTTTTTTTTAATAGTATTAATATTGTTGAATTCAAAATTATAAAACTAGAGAAAATCTAGATTTTATACATATAAACCTTGTTCATTTATAAAGTAAAAGTTAATTAACTTTTTTTATGATTCTGTTTTTTATTATCAACTTCTTTTATTACTTTACTGCTTTCAGGTAAAAAGGAGGGTTTAGATTCATCAAAAGGCACATTGCAAACCCAACAAGCATTCTCTAAAGATGCCAAAGCAGATGCACACTTTACGCAATAAAAGGCTTTGCATTCAGGACAAATATAATTCTCTCTAGAAAGTTCATTTTTACAGACTAAGCAAGTTTTCTTTTCCTTTGAAATGGTTATTTCTTCTTCTGTTACTTTTTTAGGTTTAGAAAATAATTTCAAGAAATCTTCGTCTCGCTGTTCTTCTTCATTAAATTCATATGAATTAGATTTAGATTTAATTATTTTCCAGATATGATTCACACTAAATAATAGAACAATAATTGCTGGGATGTTAATGCTAAGAATCAATATAGTAACATATAGATGGAAGTCACCTCTAAAAACAATAACTGGACTTATAATAATATAGATTAGTAAAAAAAATATTAATATAATCCAAATAGGTATTGCTCGAGATAAGTATTTTTGTTCGAGAAAGTGAGGAGCAATAACTATTGTTGTACCGATTATAAAAAGTAGGGGTGCTAATCCCGGAAATATTAAATTAATTAATGCTCTAATAGTCATGGTAGTAAACATAGATCCTATAGCTACAAAAAAAATTCCAATAAATATGAAAGCTGATACATCTTTTATTTCTTTACTAGATTTTATGGATAAATAAATTAAAACACCAATCAAAATGATTCCAAAGAAAGCAATTGATAAATAACGGAATTCAATTGCGATAGCAGTAACAATTATCACGATTATACTTGAAATAGTGAATAGATATTTAGTAAAACTTTCAGTTCTCTCAAACGAAAAAAAGAAAATGGTCATACCAATCATCCAAGCCATATGACCCAATATAGTTAGATGGTCGTAAATCAAAGTTGTGCTACTAAGATCTCCATGATAGGTATGATTTATGTAGTTACCAACGATATAAAAATCAGAAATGTAAAAGATTAACCTACAAATCGAAAAACAAAATACAAAAAACGTAAAACCGTACATAATTCGTTTTTCATCTGGAAGCTGACTTTTTCTTGCACGAGTAAAAAAAAGATAACTACAAAAAATCATTAACGATATGGCAATAATCCATAACGCTCTCTCAATTGGGTCGAATATTATCATAATTAATCTCGTTCTTTAAATTTTTTAGCAATATGAATGTTAATTTCTATTTTTCAAGGTTATTTAGATTAATAAATTAAAAATTTAAAAACATTCTGAAAGAAATAATATCATTACATAAAAGTGGAGTGTTTTAATTATGCATGATATTGAAAAAGTAGTACTACAAAAAATTGATGATATGAGAGAAGATATCATAAAATTTCAACAACAACTTATCCAGCATTTTTCTGAGGTGCCTCCAGGAAAATATCGAGAAATTTCAAAATTTACAGCCGATAAAATGAAAGAAATTGGATTAGACACCAAAATTAAACGAAATAATGTCGTAGGAGAATGGGGTAACGGAAATGGAACAACACTTATTTTAAACGCTCATCTTGACACCGTTCCATGCTATGACGGTTGGACAAAAAATCCTTATGGTGGTGAAATTATTGATAATAAAATCTATGGGCGAGGTTCTTCGGACGATAAAGCCTGTGTAACCGCAGAAATCTTTGCTATTAAAGCCTTGATTGATGCTGGAATTCAATTGAACGGGAAAGTGATAGTCACAGCGGTTGTTAACGAAGAGATTGGTGGACTTGGAGGTGCTGAATATATTGTCAATGAAGGTATTGTTAGAGGAGATGCTTGTCTTTTGGGTGATTCTAGTGTAGAATATCCCGTCGCTTATAGAGGTGGTGTTCTTCAAGTATCTTTTATAATTAAGGGTGTTCGGAGGCATGCAATGTTTTATCCTGATTTACCTCCTCCCAATCGTAATAAATACTTCGGGATAAATGCTATCGAAAAAATGTTAAAAATTATGAATTTCTTAAAAGTAATGCAAGAAGAATTATATAAAATCGAAACAAAATATTCTGTGCCCCCAGATTTACCCGCAAAAATCAGCAGTGTAAATTTTACCCAAATTGAAGGAGGAACATCCACTACAACTGTTCCGGATAAATGTGTGTTGCATTGTCTAATTAATGTAATTCCCGAAATAGATTTAGAGGAGATTAAAACTAAGATTTTGGATTTTATTGAAGAAATGAAGAAAAATGATCCATTATTAGATATTATTGTTCAAATTCCTATTTTTACAGAACCTACAAAAACCGACATCGATACTAAATTTGCTAAAGCAGTAAAACAAGCGTATAAATCGATTTTTAACGAAGAAAGAGAATTTAAGCTGTTAATTGGGACCACCGATGCCCATCATTTTCAGAGAAAAAGTATCGAGACTATTTTAATTGGTCCATTTCGAGGAGATAATAATATTCATGCTCAAGATGAGTTTGTGTATATTGAAGATATAATTACGACAGCTAAATTATACGCTTTAACAGCTTTACATTATCTAAAATAGGATCTCTTTATTCTCTCAATTGTTATTATTTTCTTCTTTAATTAATAAGTTGGATATTTTATCTGGTAAAAAAAAACCCAAATAATATTCAAAAGCACTTGAGATATGAAGTATCTTTATAAAAATATAATTAATAGTGGTTATTTCCACTAAACCTTCACATGTTAAACTTACTGTTAGAGAAATAAAAGCTAATAATAAAAATTTTCCTTTCCATCTATGTTTTTGATCATTTGATTTAAATGATTCATTTGTAAGTAGAAGTCCCGTAATAAATACGGTTATAACTGCAAATCCATAAAATATTAATGGAATAAGTTTTGGTCTAAAATAATAAATACCATAAAAAGAACCAACTAAATCAGGAGCATTAAATATTAAAAAAAATAGAATTATCTCGTAGAGAATACATAATCCTGTATAAATA
>JBHLLE010000449.1:0-4238 GCA_048885945.1 Candidatus Hermodarchaeota archaeon
TTAATACTAATTAAAGATATACTCCATACGATTTTAATAATTATGATAAATAAATTTTAAAAATGCATATCCAAATTACATCAATAATAATCTAGTTTTATGCTATTAATCTATCAAAAAATCAGAATCTTCGTGAAATCGAGCTTTCACGATCTATTTAGCATCTCTCTATGATATGTAGATATTATATAAATTTGTATTTGATAGAATTAAATTTATAAGAAAGATAAATTCCTCATAAAAAACTTATTATACATACTTGAATTCTGCTAAAGTTCTAGGTCCAAACAAACATATCACTATTGAAGCAGTGATTAAGGTTAAGAGACCTGCAATAAAGACACCTAATGACATAGTAAAATAAGAGAACATAAATTCTACCGTATTACCTATAGCGTGAAATAAACTTGCATAAAATGCACTCTTATTAGTATTGTTATAGATCCAAACTATGAGAAAACGCCATCCAATTAAAACCATCAACATTCCTACTATCCATAATAGATCGTGTCCATTCCAAAAGAGAATGATGGGAACGTGCCATAGTGCCCAAAGTGTCCCTAAAATTAGAGCTGCCTTAAAGGCGTCCCATTCTCCTTCCATTCTATCATATATATATCCTTGCCAACCTATTTCTTCTAATGAACTAGTAATCAAAAAAAATATAAAGATAATGGGCATCCATATTAACGGAAACATTGGATCGGTGATTGTTGCTCCAATTAAATACAGTAAAAACAACACGAGGATTCCTAAAATAGGTAGTAAGAAGATTATAGGTATATACCAAATCTTTTTTGGAATTTTAAAATTGAGATATTTTTGTAATAATTCCTTAACTCCACCGTTTTCTTTGTAAGTAAGGATCATTGCCGATATTGTTGGTATGGCAGTCAGAGCTATTGAAAGGAGAAATAATCCAATCATTCCCATCATAGTACCCATTATATAAATTGGTAAAGAAATGAAGAATACCAATAAGAAAAAAGCAAAAATGTTCATTCTTGATGGGATTTTATTACTCATATTTAGATACTCTCCATTTCAAACAGATTGTTTAAATTAAAGAAAAGAAATAGTATAAATGAACTTTGTGATATATACTTTTTCGTCTAAGTATTTAAAGATCTATCTAATTTTTAACTATTATTAGTGTATTATCTTTTTTAATAGTATACTAGTCGTCAATTTCAAATATAACTTTTACATGCTTGTATTTGGAATTTAGCAGCTCTAGTATTTTATTGGCAAAGTTCCTAAGATTAGCAGCATGGATCGGTTTTTCTTCGGCTTCTTGATGGTAAAATTCATGGAGCATTTTTCTTGTTTCCTCCTCACCATTCTTTTCAAGATATGATTCCCAGTGAATAGAAGTTCTAACAATCCACTTTAATTTCTCATCTGGATACTTTTCTTTATCGAAAATGAGGTCATTATATTTTTTTAAAGCTTTACTAACTCTCTCAAGATGGTCTGCAATTGCTAGTGAGTACCGGCATAAACTAATTAGGTTAGATGTCGTCCTTGAATTTCTTGTGTTTGTAGCTTCTTCAAAAGAGGACCATGCTTGCAGCCATTCGTCCTTATGTTTTCCCGTAATTCCGTCGTTAACCATAGCTACATTGATAATATCACTGATATCTACATTGTGACCTCTTTTAATTTTTTTAGCGAAAATTTCTTTGAGACTTGAACCTTCGAGATATGCCCCAGCACCGAAATCTAATAATTGATTAAGATTGTTTGCGGCAAAAAGAACATCGCGTCTAGTTTCATTTTTATCGGGGTTAACCCATTCAACTTTTTTCTCCCATTCACCGTCTTGATTTTTTATGAAGCTACAATTTTTTAGCGTAGAATCTAGTAGTGAGGTTTGAAATGTCCAGAAATCTATATCATCAGTAAATCTCTTTCTTCTCCAATCTCGCGTTGTATATTTCCCTAAATATAATTTTAAAGTGCCTCTCACGACTGCATATTTGCCGTGTTTTAACGCGTCTCGAGCATCTTCACAATAATAGTGATTTGGATCTTTAGAACAAGCTACTAATTCATTAAGCACTTTTCTCGCCTGACCCGCTACAATATCACAAGGTATACTTCCATCAGAGGGGTACTCCCGCGATCCTCCTTCTACAAACTTTTTAAATAATTCAAAATCATCTTCCGGAATAACATACCATTTATTATGAAACAAAATTTTACTAAAAACATAATGAGTATATCCTTCCTTATCCTTGTAAGTTTTATTAGTTAAATATGAAACATCTCTTAAATTGTCACCTTCTAAAATTGTATCAGCTTTAGTGTCCCAAATTCCACTCATAAGTTATTCTACCTCAATTACTCTCTAATCAGAAAAAATATAGATTTGCTTTTAAATCTAATTTTTATAATTTAAATCAACATGATAATATAAAAAAATTAATTAAAGCAAAACTAATTATTGGGTAAAGAGAATTATAAAATCATAGGTAAAAAATTGTTTCAAATCACTGAACCTCTTATTTATTATAAATCTTCTGAAAATATGGAAGAGCTGGAAGATGATTCAATCCAATTAATCGTGACATCTCCTCCCTATGGTAAAATTAAGGATTATGGCCTAGATGAACAAATTGGGTTTTTTGATTCTTTTGAGGACTATTTTGAAAGACTTAAAAGCGTTTGGAAAGAGTGTTATCGTGTTTTGGAACCAAAATGTAGAATAGTAATTAATGTGGGAGATCAATATTTAAGAACTACTGAATATGGCCGCTATAGAATACTCTCAATAGCCAGCAGAATTATTATGGATTGTTTAGATTTAGGTTTTGATTTTTTAGGAGATATTATTTGGCAAAAGATCAGCACCACGAACACAACAGGTGGATGTTCTTTAATGGGCTCCATTTATTATCCCCGAAATGGATTATTAACTTACGATTATGAACATATTCTCATTTTTAAAAAACATAAGGGAAAGAAAAAAAAAGTGAATATTGAAATAAAGGAACTATCAAAAATTTCATTGAGTGAATGGAAAAAATGGTATACGGGTCATTGGAAATTTCCCGGAATCGTTCAAAAGGAACATATTGCGATGTTCCCCGAAGAATTACCATATAGGATCATTCGTATGTTTTCATTCATTGGAGATACTATTTTAGATCCATTTGTGGGCAGCGGAACAACACTTAAAGTCGCAAAATCACTATTTAGAAAGGGTATAGGTTATGAAATTAACGAAAACTTTAAAGAAATTATAAAAAATAAAATTTTAGAATCTGATATAAGTAATTTTAAAGATTTCCAATATGTTTTGTATAAAATCCGTCAAAAAGGATTAACCGAAGAAATAATGTTTAATTTTGAAAAGCAAAAGCGAAAAGGCATTGCTATTTTAAGAGATCGGAATGGTTCAGAAATTATTTTGGATTATTTATTATTTGAAGATAACATAATAGACCACAATAGTGTATCTAAAGAATTCAAATCTAAATTTGAGGAAAATTCGGTTCAAAATTATTTAAAAGGTAAAGATGATTGGAGTTCATATGAAAATTATGTAATTGTTGTTAATGCTGATAAGTCTACCAAACAAGAAATTTTTAATATTAGTAAAAATCAGTTGAAATGTCTTGGAATTTCTAAAAAGATTCAATTTATTTCCATAGATGATGTAATTTCTGAAAATTTTCGAATTAATCAACTTTTTTGATCTTTTTGATCATTTATCTGAAAAATAGTAAAAACTTAGATATTTCCTTGGTTGAAAATTATCCTAAATTACGAATTATTAAAAAATTAAAGAGAATTTTCTTAGAAGAACTCATACTTTCATTTTTTAAGAAATTGGATTATTAATTTTTTACAATAATTTTTAAATGTAAAAAAATTATGATGCATAATTCGTTATGTTCAATTGTACATAATGATCGAATTTTTAAAAATATAAAAAAAATAATATTTTGGGGGAATAAAGAAATAATGGAGATTCCTACACTAATGTTTATTAATGGGGAGTGGATTGGAGCAAGTAATCACGAAACTGCGCCTTTAATAAATCCTGCTACAGAGGAAGTAATCGCTGAAATTCCTCAGGCAACATCTGAGGATATTAACAAGGCTATATATGCAGCTGATAATGCTTGGAAACTATGGAGAAATGTCGATGGATGGGAAAGAAGTAATATCCTTAGAAAGATGGCTGAATGGATTAAGTTAAATATTAAAATTATAGCAAGAACTCTAACGGA
>JBHLLE010000450.1:0-4232 GCA_048885945.1 Candidatus Hermodarchaeota archaeon
ATGGTTTATCAAAAAGAATTTCAAAAAGTACTATCATCGTCACCACATTGCACTTTAGGGAAGAGCGGAATTACAGATGAGTTCTTAAATCATGTTAAGCAATTATTGAAGTCCAATAAATTATTGAAAATAAAGGCTTTAAAAACTGCAGCTAATAAAACAACTATAAAAGAAATAGCAAATCAGATAGCAGAATTAACTAATACCTATTTACTTGATGTGCGAGGAAAGATTTTTATACTCTCCAAATATCCTATTAAGAAATATAAATAAAAAAATGCCAAATCAAAAAAACCTTATAAAAAAAATTGCTAGTTCGCGGATTAACTTTTTATTTCAAAAAGCTTACGAAATATATCCCGAAAATAAGGTATTAGCTAATAGATATGTGTATTTAGCAAGAAAATACGCCCAAAGAGCAAAGATAAAAATACCTCTGAAATATAAAAAACAGATATGTCATAAATGTAAAAGTTATTTATATCCTGGCATTAATTACAGAGTTAGAATGCAGTCTCGTAAAGGAAAAGGTTCTCATCTCTCAGTTACCTGCTTAGATTGTAATAAAACCACGAGATATTTTATAAAAACAAAAAAAAATAAAAAAGAATTATCAAATTAAAAAGATTCTAACATGCCCCTAATATTAATTTTAGCTGAGTGTGGAGTGGAATTAATACCAAAACAAATAAGAAATCATCCCTCAGTAAAAAAGAATCTTACTAACAAATTATACGCGTCTCAATTGCTAGATAATTCCTTACATCATTCAGCAATGAAACAGCTTAAAAATTTCGAGAAAAGAGGCAGACCTGATATTGTTCACTTGTGTTTATTAAACGCTTTAGGCTCTCCATTGAATAAAGGAGGGCATTTAAAACTATATATGCACACAAACAAAGGAAAAATTTTTCATTATAATTCAAATATAAGAATCGCAAAAAACTATAATAGATTCAAAGGATTAATGGCTAACTTATTAATTGATGGTGAAATAAAAGATTTTATAACCCAGTTCAAAGGAAGTATTAGAGAATTAATAGCTACCTTTAAAAATCCTGAAATTTTTCTATTTTCGCATAAAGGTAACCTAAAAAAAACATATAATGAGCTATTTTTTAAAGATATGAGCAAAAACATAGTTGCTATTATTGGTGGATTTCAAAAAGGTACTTTCTCAAAAAATATTTTAGGTCTCTCTCAAAAACTAACATCAATCTCAAAAGAACATTTAGAAGCATGGATAGTTACTGCTAAGGTTATAAATTATTACGAAATTCTTCATGAAATAATTTAAAATAGATAAAAGCATTGAACTACCATACCCTTTAGGGTATGGATTCGTAGTCCCTAGGATTCTACGAGAATCTTAGACACTAAGGGATGGTTCTCCACCCGAATATCATCCATGTGATGATCTTGATAATATTTCTTTAAGATATTAATACATCCAACTACATCTCTATCTTGTTCATATCCACAGTTCGAACATTTAAAAGATCTGTCGGCAGGTTTAACTCTTTTGTTACAAATAGGACATGTAGAGGAGGTGTAAGCCTCGTTGGTTAAAATCAACTCAATTCTATTAGTGCGAAGCATTACATGGTTAATGGAAGTTATCCTATTTAAAAAGAAAGAGAGGAGCAAATTACTTTTTTATATAAAAAATTATAAATAATTCAGATTTTGATATTTCTAAAACCAGTAAGAATAAAAGATATGGTATTTTTTAGATATTATTGAATGCTTGAAACCGCGCCGCTAGTCTAGGGGTTAGGATTCCGGCCTACTGGTCGGAATACCCGGCTAGTACGGAATTCCAAGCCGGTGACCCGGGTTCGATTCCCGGGCGGCGCATTCTTCATTATTTTAGCTTTTTGTCTATTTGTAGTTTTTATAAATTCTTTATTAATATTCTTTAAACATAAATGTTAAATATAAATTCTTTTATAATATGGTCGAAAAAGCGCTCATAAATAATTCATTTTGCTGCATCAACCATAATGCTTTCATCCTGTTATTTAGGGCGTTTTTTTTCCCTATTTTATCTTACGAGAATATTCTTCTATAAGTTAATTAGAGTTACTTTAATCTATTATATATTCTGGATTTTATCTATGTCATAAAAAAATAATTTGTTATAAAACAAAAGGTTAAATTATAATTCTTTTATTAATCATATGAAAAAATACCCGTTCATTTTGCTTCATCCTATACCAAATTGTCCGTTGAGAAATAACGGGTGTTTTTTCATCAATATTAAAATGAATCGCCTTATTCTAAATATTAGATATGTTGTAATTTTATCAAACTCGCTTAGAAATTAGGATGGTAAAATATCTCAAAAAAGAATTCAAATCAGCACTCAATAAATTAAAGTACCCAGATTCCTGGTTCTGGGCGCGTTATACTATAAATCCATATTCTGGATGTGAACACGCATGTATTTATTGCGATGCTCGATCGAATCGGTATTATTTAAACCAAGATTTCGAAAAGGAAGTAATTATAAAGGTTGATATTGATAAATTACTTAATCATAAGATCAAAAAAGCTCGAAGACTTTTACCCGATGTAATTGCTGCTGGGGGAGTAAACGACGCTTATCAGCAAATTGAAAAGGAAGCCCAGAACACTCGGAAAATCTTGTTGACAATTGCTAAGCATAAATTCCCTGTCAATATTGCTACTAAAAGTAATTTAGTTATTAGAGATATTGATCTTATTAGACAAATATCTCAAGATTCTTGGGCTACCATTGGCTTTTCAATAACTACTACAGATGAGAACTTAGCAAAGTTTTTAGAACCCTATTCTTCGCCTCCTAAAGAACGCCTTGAAGCGATAAAAACGATAAAAAGTCAAGCACCAGAGATACAAGTTGGGACATATTTTATGCCAATAATTCCATTTTTAGAGGATGAGGAGGATAACTTAATCAATGTTATTAGCAATACAAAAAAAGCGGGAGCAGACTTTATATTATTCTCACCTGGATTAACCTTGAGAGATTCACAACAAGAATTTTTTATTAGCAAGTTGAGAGAGAGCAAGTATGATTATGTTATTGAACCCCTTTTAAAATTATATGGCGGCAAATCTTATCCCCCAAGAGAATATACAAATCAACTACATCCGAAGCTATTAAAACTCTGTAGAGAATATGATATAGCTTTTCGTATAAAACGATGGATACCTTTGGATTACCGCAAGTGGAATTATAAAATCTCGGAATTATTGCTTAATAAGGAATATATGCAAACATTAGAAACTGGTGTAACTAACAATGGAATGAAGTGGGCGGGATTACATCTTAATAACCTAGAAGAATCTCTTTTAGATATCTATAGAAGAGGAGAGTTATCAAGGTTACAAAATTTTGATAAAAATATTATTAATTTAGTATCAACTTATTTAGAAAAGTATAAGCATCTAAAACAAAAAAGAGGATTAGATAAATATTTATGATGCAAAAAATCGTAAATGAAATTAAATCTACACTAAAAGATTATGTACCATCTCTTTCAGAAGACCAGAAAATTAAACAATATAAAGCAAGAAATCCGGATAATCCAAATTACATATTTTATGGGATAAAAATGAAGGATCTGGAATCGATAGCAAAAACAATACACGATAAATATACCTGTTCCTACGACAAGGCTTGCGAAATCTTTAAACAATTGATAAAATCAGATGTAGCTGAGGAAAAATTCGCAGCGCTCTATTTTCTTAACTGTTTTAAAAAAAATTTTAATAAAACGACGATAGATTTGTTTTACGACGAGTATTCAAACTACTGCAATACCTGGGCTCTCTGTGATAGTACATGTCTTAAAGTTTTAGGACCTTTTCTAAATAAAAGTGGTAATTCAGAGTTAGCTAAATCAACCATAGAAAAATGGTCAAAATCCAATAGTTTGTGGATTAAAAGAGCTTCAGTTGTGATTTTGTTAAAACTAGTCATGCTTAATAAAGACTTTTACGTATCGAAGTCTTATGTTTTTAATTTAGTTGAAAAGATGCTTCAATCTAAAGAAGATTATATACAAAAGAGTATTGGATGGCTGCTTAAGACTTGTTCTAAGTCTAACCAACAAGATATTGTTGTTTATTTAGATACCTTAATTCCAAAGGGTTCCTATTTTTATATTCCTCAATTGGATAAACTCTATGATATTTTAGCCGATTATAAATCCGAAAATGGATCATTGATGTATATGGCCATTAGC
>JBHLLE010000451.1:0-4224 GCA_048885945.1 Candidatus Hermodarchaeota archaeon
CCATTTTGTTATACTGCGTTAATAAGAATAAAAGAAGAAAACAAAATAAAAACGCCCGTAATTAAGTTTGAAGATTTTATTTTAAAATTAATGGAAGGAGTTGATCCCGTAAGTGTCTGAAAAAGGAAGCAATTTTTACGACGAAATTAAAGATAAAATAAACGAATTAGATAAAAAAGATTCAGAATACGCTAAATTTACGGATATATGGAAATTAGGATGTCAAGCAAAATACAAATCGTACGATTTGAGATTTTTATACGAAGATACAAGTAGGGAATTCGTTGAACGCCACAAAGATCGTCTTAGAGAGATGAAAGAAGATTTTATTGAGAATATGGACGATTATGTGGAAAAATGTATTAAGAGGTTCGAAAAAACTAATCATTTTAAGGTTCATTACGCTAAAACTAACGAAGAAGCTCAAAAAATTTTTATGGAAGAACTAGGAGATAATAAGGTTCTCTATAAGTCAAAATCTCTTGAATCGAAAGATGTTGGTTTATATGAAATGTTAGTAAAAAATAACATTACCGTGAAAGAAACTGACTTAGGAGATGTTATGTGTCAGTTATTGGATTATCATTACCCTTCGTATTCACTTGGTCCAGGAGTGCAGTTCACTCCTGAAGAGATCGTAGCTAAAATCAAAGAAAAACACGGTGATGATGTCGAACCTACACCAGACGCGATAGTTGCTTATTTTCGCAAAACATACCGCCCCGAATTGCTAAATAATGTGAAAGTATCTCTAACCTCTGCAAATGCTATTTCCGCAGATGACGGATCGATCATATTAGTTGAAAATGAGGGGAATATCAGCATAATAACGAGAGCTACTGAGAAACATATAGTAGTAGTAGGAATCCAAAAAATCGTACCGACTATATTTGACGCTCTTTTGTGCGCCAAAATCCAAGAGAGAATAATGAACGTTGATGGAGCTTACATAAGTCTAATTTCTGCACCTTCGAACACTTCTGACGTACAAGGTCAACGAGTTTTTGGAATGTATGGCGCAAAAGAAGTGGTAATAATCCTTGTTGACGAATGGAGAACGAAAGCAGTCAAAGAAGATCTTTTTTATAAGGATCTATTAAAATGTATCAGTTGCAAAAGCTGTCATATTTTATGCACTGCTTTTAAGGCGTTCGGTAATATATACGCATCTAAATATGGACTAGGCTCTGTTGGTATTATTAGAGATTACTTACATAATGGTATTGAAGCTGCGGTAAAAGACGGATTATTTTTATGTACGGGTTGCGAAAATTGTACGAATTGGTGTCCTACTGGAATTGATTTAGCTGAGATGATTAGGCAACTAAAAAAAGAAGCAACTGAGGTCGGTCTTTGTCCTCCCGATTTAGAAAAGTATAAAGACAAGATCTTAAAGGATAAAAATCCATTCAAATGAATTAATTAGGTTCATTTTCTTTGAATGGATTATATTAATTTATTTTGGAATATATTAAAGGAAAAAAATTATTTTTGATTATTCTTTCTTTACTATAATTCTTATTATCCGAGTTTTTATTAAATAAAATGTCAAAAAAATTTTCAAGAGATCCCATACGAGGCTTTAACGATTTCTATCCAGAAGATTTAAGGGAAGTAAATTGGATTGTTGACATAGTGCGTGATATAGCAGACTTATATTGCTACGAGGAATTTGAAGGCCCATTATTAGAGCCTATAGAGATTTTTGCAGCTAAATCCTCTGACGAACTAGTAAATGAGCAATCGTTTTATGTTGAGAAAAAGCCAGGAGAACGTCTTATATTGAGACCTGAAGCTACTCCATCATTAGCTAGAATGATATCACAAAAAAGCCAAGAACTTAAAAAACCAATAAGATGGTTCTCGATTCCAACATGTTATAGGTACGAGCGTCCCCAAAAAGGGAGAAAACGCGAATTTAAGCAGGTAAACTTCGATATCCTCGGTGAAAACAGCCTTTATGCGGATTTAGAAATATTTAAGATTTCAATCGAAATATTGACCAGTTTTGGAGCGACATCCAATCAATTTCAAATTTACTACAATAACCGTCGGTTTATTGATGAGTTGTGCAAATCTCTTTTAGAAGTGCCAGAAGAAAAAATGGCGTTGGTATATAAAGTATTAGATAAATCAGACAAATTGGAAGAGAACGAATTTGAGAAGTATGTTATTGATACTTTTGAAGAAGAAATAATTGTGCAAGGTATTTTAAAATTGAAGGATTCTGGAACTATAGAAGCGTTATTAGGACGATTTAATAATATTTCTGATGAGTTCTATGATTCTCCTGGTTATAAAGAGTTAATAGAATTCGAAAAATTGATTAAAGATGCGGGAATTTCTGAATATTGTTCTTTCTCGTCAAGTGTTGTAAGAGGTTTAGATTATTATACTGGGATTGTCTATGAAGTTTTTGACACGGGAACGGAAAATATCAGAGCGATTTTTGGAGGCGGAAGATACGACGATCTCTTATCGCTCTTTTCTGATGAAGAATTATCAGGAACAGGATTCGGCATGGGAGTATTGATGTTGTCGTTATTTTTAAAAACGTACAACCTAATTCCAGAATATGTCTATGAAAAAGACTTTAGTGATGTTATTTATATTGCATCGATTAATAAAAGCGTTTCTGAGTATGCTTTCAAACTTGCTGATATGATTAGAGAAGAAGATTTTCCATGTATTGTGGATTATAAGTTCGAAAGTCTCAAAAATCAATTAAGTAAAGCCAATGATTTAGGAGTATTAGTAACTCTAATAATTGGACCTAAAGAAATGAAGGAAAATATGGTAACCGTAAGAAACATGGCTACAAATGAGCAAAAAACTGTTATTATAGACGAGTTAATTGAAGAAATTTATGAGATCTTTGATAAGAACGAAGATTTAGAAGATGAATAAATATGTTCTTTTCTTTTTTCTTTAATCCTATATTTGAAATTTGATGAAATATTGGACTATTACATTTTAAAATAGAATTATTCTTATTCATTTATAATAATAAAATACATTTTAAAACACTAGGTCATAAACATGAAAAAGATTTGGATTATTCATAATTCTAGATTTGGAAATTCCGAGAATATAGCAAAACTACTTGCCAATAGGTTAAAAGATAGCTACGATACAAACGTGAGTAGTATAAAAAATATCTCTCCTGAAGATATTGCTAGAGAAGAGCCCTATGGTATGATCTTTGCTGTTCGTATTCTTAGTTTTATGTCAGATAGAAAGATAAGAAGTTTTATAAGTAAGATGGATAAAGAATTAACAAAACCCATTTCAAAAGTTGCTTATTTCTCTACTCACGCAATGAATTGGAGAGAAGGATTTATAAAGGGTATGAAAAGAACCCTGGATAAAATAAGTTGCGTTGGCGAAATTTGTCCTGAATATCTTAATGTTCGCGTGCAAGGAAATAAAGGACCAGTCGTAGAAGGATCCGATTTGAAAATTGGAGAATTTATCTCAACATTAAAAGAATTTTTGAAATAATCAGTTAAAAAAAAGATTTACTGGAATTAGACTTCTCTATAATATTCCAGTAATGGGTGCATTGATAAATTCTAAGAACCCATAAGATAAATTTCAATTTTTTTCTTTAACTATAATTTAAATAATTATTAGATTTTATCTTTCAGCTTAGCAAAGCAATTTTCACAAAAAAAAATCCTACGTAATTTACTACTATCCCAGACCATATGACCGGATTTATGTTTTGTTTCACAACCCCAACACATCTTAAATACTTTAGTATTGACAAAATATTCATCTTTTACATTAAAAGTATCATCTTTTATTATTTCCATATAACTTGCCAATTTATATTCACCTTGATTTTAACTTATTCTGAATACTTATTCATTATAAGTAGCCTGTGTAACCTAATTATTCATTATTAATAAAGTATTGTGAATAAATATTCAATAATAATAGCCATAATATAGTTAATAATTATAATTGCTTTTTTTCCCATCTTATCTGTATCTATAGAGTATATAGTTAAATCATTTATATAAGTCAAAAGATAATAACCATAGTGAATCTACTATGATACAAACCTTTGATGGTACAGATCTCCAAGAAATATTAAAATTTCTAACTTCAATATGAAGCTTCCCACGGTAAGGAACTTGCATGATTGGTCATTATACAAGCCTTACAATAATTATTTATTTTTGTTGGAATTAAAATTAAAAATATTATATTAAAAAAGCA
>JBHLLE010000452.1:0-4206 GCA_048885945.1 Candidatus Hermodarchaeota archaeon
ACAATTATTATTTGTATATTATTTAAAATATTTATTTCCTCATTTTAAGAAATTTTCCTGATTTCATTAATTCACATGGTTTAAAGTATTCTTTACCTGACTTCTTTACGAAATCCTCTAATAATTTTGACCATTTTTCATAATTCCTTTTACCAGCACCAAAAGGCCCAGGCATACTCATTCCAGCTAACATTGTATCATCAATGATCTTATATCCAGAAACAACTCCTTCCTCTATAAGTCTGCAACCTTCGTTTAATTGAACTGCCATGAATAGGTCAAGATCAATGAGATTTGCTTTTTCTGCTTTATTTATTATAGGTTTACCATCATTCGTCCATTCATAGAAGCCTCTTCCAGTTTTTCTTCCTAAATTACCCTCATTAACTAGTTTGGAAAGAGCTTTACTAGGAGCAAAATCTGGAGAGAGAACTTCTTCAAAATATTTTAAAGTATTATAGATTGTATCTAACCCTAAATAATCTAATCTCGCACATGGACCTAATTCTTGTAGATCTTTAACATCAGCGTCAAGACTTTCCCATGGAATTCCTTTTTTCATCGCTTCATCAAGGAGCCAGTTAAAATATGCGCTACTTGCAATAGTTAATCTATTTACAATAAATCCAGGGCTCTCTTTTTCAATTCGAGCAATAAATCTTTTTCCCTTGAGGCATGGAAGTTTCAGACCAACTGAAATAGCAATTTCCATAGTTTCTTCGGAAGTTTTCTCTCCCTTAATAACTTCAATCAATCGTAGAATTGGGATAGGGATAAAATAATGCATACCTACAACTTTATCGGGTCTAATACAACTCTCAGCAATTTTAGAAATGCTCATAGTAGAAGTATTTGTTGCTAAAACTGCATGTTCGGGAGATAATTCTTCTAATTTTTTAAATAATTCCTGTTTCAGGTCCATTTTTTCTGGTATGGCTTCAACAATAAAATCTGCATTTCTTACAGCCTTATGCAAATCTAATTCTTTGATGAGTTTACTCATAAGCAAATCAGTGGTAAATCCATGATTTAATTTATCTTTTAATTCGATCTTTTTCAAGCCATTTTCTATGTAAATTACAGCATTTTCAAGTGTTTCATGATTAATATCATTTAATATAACTTTTTCAAATCCCGCCATCAATGCGACTTGAGCGATTTCACGACCCATTACTCCTGCACCGATAACCACAAATGTCTTAATCTTGCTAATATCGCTCATATTAAAATATTTAATTCTAAGAAACTAGATTTAAAGAAAATAAACAGAATGGCATAATATTATGAAATTTATTTTACTAAATTTAAATAATTCGGTTATTTTAAAATATACTAAAACTAATTATAAAGATTTTTTCAGGTCTTGCCTCCACAAAACACCCTAATTTTGGTTAAAATGATACTAGGAACCAAATTATTATTTTTTATTAATGCTCCTCATATAATCTTCAACCCTGAACCTGAAAATGTGATAAATGCAATTATTGGATTTCTAAATTAATTGAAAGTAAATCTTAATTTATTCTTTTTATTATTTAGAACTTATAAAAGGAACAACTTTAGCTAAAATCTTAGGGATAAATCTTTTACCAATAACTTTTACACCTTGCCATATTAGTTGCTTTCTATTTATATCTCCTGCTTTAAAATCTTGCCATGCATATTTAAGCTTCTCCCAATCAGAACCTAAATGATCTTTTAAATATGCCTCGATATCCTCCAATCTTCCTAATTCATCAAATAAATCTTCAATTTGCGAGGTATATTCCTTAATTAGCTCTGTGTCGCTCTTGATATCGTCCAACTTCCCGCTAAAATCCCTTAATAAATCGGTAACCTTTTCAGCTCGGTCGCTCATCGCCTTTACAACCAATTTAGAGCCTTCTTCCATTTTCTTTACTGTAACGGAAAGAGCCACATCTTGTTTATCATATAATCCTTGAGCAAACGCATCAAGTTTTTTTAAAGTTTCACTCTGAGAATCTTGCATTTCTTGAAGCAACGCAAAATTACAATTCTTTACAATTTGAGTAATTTTTGACTCTAAAGCAGATACATCCATATCACTATCAATAATTAACCTTTTTTCTTCCATAAAATCGACTTTCTCTTCAAACTCTTCTCTTGTTATTTGCTTAGGAGTTAATAAATTACAGACATAACAGATTTCAAACGGTTGTATTTGAACTGTCTGTTGGCTCCCTATAGGATCTGTGAAACTTACAAGTCCTTCAACTATATCTCCTACACAACTTTCTTTCGCAAAAAACTTAAATGTAGGGCTTTCGAATGAGCCCGGTTTTAAAGACTCAATTTTATACATTTGAGATTGCGCTTCTAATCCTCTTGGAATAGAGGTCAATAATATTTGAATATTTGTGACAACAAGTGGCGAGTCATTTTTTACCTTCACTTTATAGTAAAAGATGCTCTGATTTCCCTCTACCTTCCAGTCACCACCCCTTAATACACTTAATTCTTTAGGTTCAAATTTCATAGACGACAAAGACTCTTGAGTCTGTAATATAGGTTCAGACATAGTAATTTCTGGTTCTTTTCTGAGTTTTAGTATATTACCACTAATTTCTGCCTCGAGTTCTCTATCTAATATTAAATTTTCTATGATTTTCATTAAATCAACCTTATCCAAATAGGTTCGTGAAGCTAAATCTTCTAGACTTATTTCTTTATATAAGTTAGGTAGATTCTTTATAAAATCTAATGCATCAGAAATCTTTATCTTCTCGTATTGTTTTAACTTCTCCTTTAAAATTGGAAAGACACCATCTAAATTAGTACTAAAAGATATGTAAGTAATCCAGTAAGTAATCTCTTTTGGTACATATATTAAAATAAAATGGTATCCCGACGACGCATAGCGACGTGATAATTCTATTTTAAGAATATCTGAATATTTTAAAGAAAAATCACCAATTGAAAGGTGATCAACTTCAAGGTTAATATTACCATATGCTAATGCTAGTTTTCTTAAAGTTTTTTTATTTGCTGTTTTCGGTTTTTGGGAAAAAACAAACCATTCTTTTCGTTCCCATTTTTCTAGATTAATTTTTTCTGACATGATTATAACTTTTTATAATTAACCTAACATTCTTTTTAAGATTGAAAGTAAATCATATTATTTCATTTTATTATTTAGAACTTATAAAAGGAACAACTTTAGCTAGAATTTTAGGGATAAATCTTTTACCAATAACTTTTACACCTTGCCATATTAGTTGCTTTCTATTTATATCTCCTGCTTTAAAATCTTGCCATGCATATTTAAGCTTCTCCCAATCAGAACCTAAATGATCTTTTAAATATGCCTCGATATCCTCCAATCTTCCTAATTCATCAAATAAATCTTCAATTTGCGAGGTATATTCCTTAATTAGCTCTGTGTCGCTCTTGATATCGTCCAACTTCCCGCTAAAATCCCTTAATAAATCGGTAACCTTTTCAGCTCGGTCGCTCATCGCCTTTACAACCAATTTAGAGCCTTCTTCCATTTTCTTTACTGTAACGGAAAGAGCCACATCTTGTTTATCATATAATCCTTGAGCAAACGCATCAAGTTTTTTTAAAGTTTCACTCTGAGAATCTTGCATTTCTTGAAGCAACGCAAAATTACAATTCTTTACAATTTGAGTAATTTTTGACTCTAAAGCAGATACATCCATATCACTATCAATAATTAACCTTTTTTCTTCCATAAAATCGACTTTCTCTTCAAACTCTTCTCTTGTTATTTGCTTAGGAGTTAATAAATTACAGACATAACAGATTTCAAACGGTTGTATTTGAACTGTCTGTTGGCTCCCTATAGGATCTGTGAAACTTACAAGTCCTTCAACTATATCTCCTACACAACTTTCTTTCGCAAAAAACTTAAATGTAGGGCTTTCGAATGAGCCCGGTTTTAAAGACTCAATTTTATACATTTGAGATTGCGCTTCTAATCCTCTTGGAATAGAGGTCAATAATATTTGAATATTTGTGACAACAAGTGGCGAGTCATTTTTTACCTTCACTTTATAGTAAAAGATGCTCTGATTTCCCTCTACCTTCCAGTCACCACCCCTTAATACACTTAATTCTTTAGGTTCAAATTTCATAGACGACAAAGACTCTTGAGTCTGTAATATAGGTTCAGACATAGTAATTTCTGGTTCTTTTCTGAGTTTTAGTATATTACCACTAATTTCT
>JBHLLE010000453.1:0-4201 GCA_048885945.1 Candidatus Hermodarchaeota archaeon
AAATGCCATTAAAACTACTAATAGAAATTTCAACCAAATAGAAATGTTCAATTGAATAATATAAAAATTACACATTATTATTATTGACTGGTGGATAATATAGAATGGTAATACAATGTCACTCAAGAATTTTAAATATTTACTGTTTTTGTTAGCATATTTACTGGCAAATCCCAATATCGTAGCCAACCAACATAAGCAACATAAAGGCATAACTAGCAATATAATAACAATAGTTATCAAATCGATTTCAGCTGACATGTTAAAAAAACCAATAATGAAAAATATACTCGAGATAATTCCAATAATTAAAGTTAAAATAGCGTTTTTTTCTGTAGCTTCTCTAAATTTATCGTTAGAAGCTATTATAAATCCGTATATAAAAATTAGCAGATAAGTTAAAACGCTCCAACCATTGTTAATAAGAAAAGGTAAAACGATAATTCCAATTAGCTGAACGAGTATTAGAGGAAATAAAAGAATTAGGATTCCACCAGGTTTCCCACAAAACTCTGCGAGTTTTAAGAATTTGTTTTTTAAATTTATTTTCCTAAGATATACAAATAATTTCACAGTAATTATTGAGAAAATAAAAAGGAACGATAAATACCAAAGGTATATACCTCCAAGAGGAAAGTATCCTCCATAATCATAAATACCCCGAGTGAAATAATTAAGAAAATAAAATTCAAAAAAATTTCCTTTAAAGGGAGGGAGCCATTCATTTCCAAATAACGCTTCAAAATACACTTGAATTGCCAATACAGTGCAAATTCCAAAAATATATGGTATCAAAAGCCGTTGAGTCCTTTCTTTAACAAATTCAGTCTGAGATCTGTGTCCAAGTGCGTAAAAAGTACTAATTCCTGATAACATGAAGAAAAGGGGCATAATCCATGCATGAGTGAAGACTACAAATAGAGTAAATCCTATATAAGTTTCACCATTCTTTATCTCCCAAGGGATGTCGTCAAATGCGCGTGCACTATGGAAAAAAAAAATTACTATTGTAGCAAAAATCCTTAACCAGTCAATATCATTTCTTCTTTTTAGATCAATTGGATTAATTGTTTCCATCATTTTTCAAACTTACATTAAATTTTAATGTGTATTTTAAAAATCTTTAATATCTTAAAGAAAAAGCATTAAGGATTAATAAAAAAAGATTCATAGACCAATTTCTATTTATCAGTTCTATCTACTTACCTTAGTATGAGATATATGTCAACTTTTTATATTCAAAAAATTAATTAATATAATATGGAGAAAACCAATAATATAAAGGAAACTAAAACACGCGCTAGCGAGGAAGAAGAAGAGAAAAAAACCGTAGAATTACCCGCTTTAGATTTTGTCAAGATAAATATTTTGAGTTTCATAATTCCACTTTATATTTGTTTTGGTTTTTTTCTAGCAGTTGAATTTTTAATTATCATCCCTTTATCAATTCCTCTAATTATTCATTTAGTAATTTTACCTGCTTTATTCCTATTTCTTTACTATTTATATTTAATAATATTAATCGAATTTGCGGCATCTTGGACAAGAAAATGGATTAAAAAATCGCCTCCTAAACAGGGCGTATTCAAACGAATTTTAGATGAAATAAATAGCGAAGAAGGAAAGATGATAAAATATTACCATAAAAGAGGTTTCATTATTAAAGCACCTATGTGGTTAACTTCGAAATCACTATTTCCTTGGTTAATAAATAGAACTCTTAGAAAAATAAGCCACAATAAAATAGGAAATAATGTAATTTACTGCGACAGTTATGTTGGATTAGAATTCACAGATTTGGGTGATAATGTTTTTATTTATCCAACTACTGCGTTATCTACTCATGCTGTAAATACTATTTTTGGAAAAATAACTATGTTAGAAATTAAATTAGGGAAAAACACAACCTTATATCCTGGAATTATTGCTGGTCCAGGAGTATTAACTAAGGAAAATAACGTAATTTTTCCAAACACTGTTCTTCATAAAAGTTGGAGAGGAAAACCAGAAAAATACTTTTATCAAGGTAGTCCCGGAAGACCAATAGAAGTAAAACATTATCAAACTGATAAGTAATAAAGAAGAAATTTTTAAAGATTGTATTATAGGAAATTTAGAGGCTAATTTTTAACTATTTTAAAAAAGGATTAATTGTGAATAAGAATAAATTTGATTGCATTGTAATAGGAGGAGGAGCAACAGGAGCAGGAATAGTACGAGATCTTAGTCTTAGAGGTTTGAAAGTTATCTTGCTCGAAAAAAATGATTTAAGTGAGGGTACAACAGGAAGATGCCATGCTATGTTACATTCTGGAGCGAGATATGTTTTTAAAGATAAGGAAGCCGCTTCTGAATGTGCTCTTGAAAATAAAATTTTATTAAAAATTGCGCCCCATATCACAGAGGCATGTGGAGGATTTTTTATGGGAGTAACTGATGAGGATATGGAATATGGGGATACTTTTAATAAAAAATGCAAGGAAGCGGGGGTTTGGTGTAAAGAAATAGATCCTGACGAGTTTTTAAAAATAGAGCCTAATTGTAGTTCAAATACTAAAAGAGTATTTCAGGTAAAAGATGGATATATTGATCCCTTTTTACTTACATTATATAATGCTTTAGATGCAAAACTACATGGTGCCCAGATTAAAACATATTGTAAGGTTATTAACTTAATTATTAATAAAAATGATATATTAGGAGTAAAATACTTCAATCGATTAAAAAATAAAAGAGAGAGCGTTTTTGCAGATATTATTGTAAATGCTACAGGTCCTTGGGCCTCATACTTAGAAAAGGATTTAAAATTGGTAAATCCTTTAAAAATAGCGCCCACTATGGGAACTTTAATTGTTATAAAAGACCGACTTGTAAACCATTTGATTAATCGTTTAAGAAAACCAGGAGACGGAGACATCTTTGTACCCAGTCACCAATCTGTAATTCTTGGTACGACTTCTAAACTTGTAGAATTTAAGCAATTAGACAATTTATTGGCAGATCGTCAAGAATTAGAATATATTCTAAATTTAGGAGAAGAGATGATTCCAACTATAAAAAAACATCGAATGATACGATTTTACTCAGGTGCAAGACCATTAATAGCAAGTGGAGCCCCCCTTAGGGAAGCATCGAGAAAATTTGATATTATTGATTACGAAAACGAAGGATATAATGGTTTTATAACTATTTTTGGGGGAAAATTAACTACGTATCGGTTAATGGCAGAAAAAACCTCAGATTTAATATGTAAAAAATTAGGATTTAAGATTGAATCTGAAACTTCAGAATTAGCTTTACCAGGAGGAGAAAGTAAAGTACCAATTAAAATTTTTAGGGATGAATTACATGTTGACGACAAGACCGCTTTTGATATGCATTATAAATGGGGCACCTTTTATAAAGAAATTTTTGATTTATGCGATTCTTGTTTGGATTCATATACATCACCAGGAGCACCAAGAACTATTTGTGAATGTGAAAACGTTACTGAACCAGAATTAAACTGGGCATTTCAGAATCTTGATGTGAAAGTAATAGATGATTATCGTCGTAGAACTAGGCAAGGAATGGGGCCTTGCCAGGGTCAATTTTGTTTCTATAAAGTTGCTAATTTAGAAGCAAAATGGACTAAAAAACCACATTCACAAATTATGTCAGAATTAAAAATTGCTCTATTAAAAAGGTGGAAAACCGAAGTTTCGGGGGATGATTTGTTAAAACGCCAGATTAAACTTTCTAAATATATTTATTTACTAGGAGGTGGTCTTGAATGAATGAATTTCGTGAAAATAATGAGGTTACTATTATTGGAGGAGGCTTTGCGGGAATGAATGTGGCAAGAATACTTAGTAAAAATAATATAAAATGCAAAATCTATTCAAGCGGATTTGGTGCTTCTAACTTATGGGTTGGAACAATTGATTTTTTAAAGACTCAAAAGAATAATTTAGAGGAAGCCTTTAATGATTTTAAAAAGTCTAATTCAAACCATCCTTATAATCATTTAAATTTTAATGAATTAGATGAAGCTGTTTTAAATTTCTCATCAGATTTTCCAGAATTAAAATTCTTTAAAAAAAATGATCAGATCACGAATAATCTAGTTTTAACGATAATTGGCAATTTAAAACTTTGTATTGGAATTTGGAATACAATATTTCACAATCTAGAGTTATTTAAAAATTCTGAAATTACTTTT
>JBHLLE010000454.1:0-4196 GCA_048885945.1 Candidatus Hermodarchaeota archaeon
CTTATCTTCTATATCTTCTGTTTTTTGTGAGGAACCTGCGAGTTTAAACGCGGTAACTAGTATGTCATCTGCATGACTCATTATAAATAAGGTTGTGGTGATGAAAATAATCGATAGCACCACAATTATTATCCAAACATTCTCTATAAATTTATTCAATCTTTTTTTTTCATTCATTTTTTTCTACTCCAATTTTTATCATATTTTTTTTTTTAAGTTAAATATAATACAGTTTGGGTTTCTAATAAGAACATGTTCTCTAAAATGGATAAAAAATGACACTGAATGTATGTCGTCATCTAATAAGAAGTATAGATTTCTTTAAATTTTATAAAAAAAAGATTTCTGATGTCTTAATAATCTACACTATTTTCCACCAAAATAAATTGAAAAGAGTAATAAAAATACTGAAATTTCTTCTAGTTGGTTGAAATATGAGAAAGAACTTTTACTTATTTCAATCTAAGAAATTGATCAATCCAACAGTCATAATGATTCCCATGAAATACTACCCGTGGAATTATATCCTTGAATCCTTCAGTTTGTAATCTTTCTTGAATTTTTTGGGATTCACTGAGAGATTTTGCCCAAGAGTGCATTGTAAGAAAGTTTGGGATATTACTATAGCTAATGCAAAATACAATATTTTGGGAATATTTCTGATAAAGATACTCGATTTGAGTATTAATATCTGTTCCCTCTTTTAAGTAAAGATGATAAAATGTTATAAAATTATTTTCTGACGTTGGGGACCATTCAATAGTAAAAGTTGCTAAATTATTTTCAATCATTCGATCTAATCGTTTTCTAACAGTTTTAGCAGTTAATCCGACATCATCCGCAATATCTATTATAGGTTTCCTAGAATCTCTATTCAGAGTCTTTAATATCTTATAATCTATACTGGTTAATGGTTCTGGGGAAGTAAAATATGGTATATTAATAATTCCTACAGTGAGGTCACTAATCTGAGCGGTTTTTGAGATAAAACTACTTAGATCTTGTAGTTCTGTTATATCCCTTATATAACAATTAATATAAAGAAACTTCCCTCCCGCAATCGCAATTGTATGTATATTTTCATGTTTTCCAAGTTCTGTACTAACAGCATCCATTGATTTAGCATCTGATGTACCAAAACCTAACACTTCTAGATGCTTTAGTGCAATCATACTTGGCCTAGCAATAAATGCGTTAATATTACCCTCATCTATAAGATTCTTAATACGTTTATGTATTGCACTCACAGACATATTTGTAATCTCTGCCAATTCTCTGTAAGTTGAGCGTGAATTTTCTAACAGCTTTTTAAGAATAAATAAGTCAATCTCATCCATACTCTATAAAAATTAATTTTTCTAATAAAAAAAGTTTTTTATAGAGCAATGGAATGATTTTATTTAGAATTTTTTTGTTAATTATAGTACAGATTGGAGCTCTAATAAGCTAATTAATTCATGATTTTTAAAAAAATAGAAGAAAAAAATTATGTGGATTGTTAAATTTTTGGTGCGTCTTTTAAGTAAGCTGCTTTCCCGTCTAACGATTTCCAGAAATAATTTGCCCCTTCCTGAACCTGTTCTGATGAAACACCAGGATCTATAACTTTTTGCATTAATTCTATATCAATCTTTCCCTCTTTTACGATTTGTTCACCAGCTTTTTTGCAAGCATCTTGAATCATATTTTTCCTAATGGAACCGGTAGGTTGAGCTAGTGTCTCAGCAGCCGTCATATAGAATTCTCCGACCATATACGTATTCTCGTTATGTAAGTCCCACATTTTAAACATTCCCCTTAATCCGTCAAAATAATTTTCTAAATCCGGAAAACCAGAAGCACTAAAAACAACAAATCCCTGTTTTCCTAATTCAGGATACCTATCGGGATGTCTCATAAAGCCTCGTTCATCGCGTACCAAATAGGGTTTTAAATTTGGGCATAATCTGTCCATAAATCTTTTTAGAATTCCAGTAACATTAAAAATATAAAGTGGCGATGCAAAAACAACTAAATCGGCTTCTCGATATTTTTTTCTTAGCATCGTCATGTCATCCTTATAGATACACTCACCCGGAGTTTTTGTCCAGCAGGTATAACATCCAGAACAATCGCGAATGTCATAATCTTTAAGTTTAAAATACTCTACATTGGCACCTGCTTTTTTGGCTCCTTCAACAAAATTATTTACCATAAAGCTTGTCTTACTGAACATATTAGTCCGTGGTCCACCATCAAAAACTGCAATTTTTCTAATTTTCCCCGGTCCAAAGTCTTTATAACTAACATTAATTTTCTTTAACATAGATTTTTCTATATCTTTCTTAGGTTTTTCTTTTTCTTTCTTTGTAGGAGAAAATAGATCTTTAAGCTTCAATAATATGGACATATCACCTTCTACTTCGTATTCTTTGTTGATAAATGCTTTACTTGCCGGTATCTCGTTGTTTGAAATCCCAAGCCATAGTTTTGAATCTGCTTTTACTATAGTATTAGGATTTGGATGTATACCATATTTAAATAGACACTTTGAATCTTTGATCATTAAATATCCTTCTATTGGTTCTTCCCCTGTTAGACAATATTGAATTACAAAATTAACCCCTTGCGCTAAATCTTTATTTAAACCAAGAGGCATCGCCTCAAATAATTCCTTAAGCGTCTCGAAGTGCTGTTGTTCGTCAGATATCTTATTTGCATATTTATTTTTCATTTTTCTTTCATACCTCTTTTTAATTTTTTTTCTTTTTTTTGTTATTTATTAAAAACTCAATAAAATCATTAGAATAACTTCTAACTAAACCAAAAACTCCATTAGCTATAGTCAAATCTATAACTTTTAGCTTTAAACTAAGTATTGGAGGATATATTATTTCAGCTCTTATATTTTCTTTAAGAAAATCTACCCAGAACGGTTCGATTTTGGTATCATTTAGTGAAACGTAAAAACCTGATAAAGCCTTAACTACAAGATTATTTGCTTTAGAAATCTCACCGTATTTTAACACCCAATTTTGAATTTCCAAACTAGGTATTGTTTCACTGATGGTATCTCCGATAATCAAGTAATCAAACTTCTCTTCTACCAAGAAAGAAGGTTCTATCTTATTTGCATTTCCTACTGATGTATCAACGTAATCCTCCAGGTGATCCTGGATCATCTCAGCAATAAATTTCGAGATTACAATTCCTTCCTTATATATAATCCATAATTTCATTATTATTCATTTGATTTTATTTAGTTTTTTTTTTCTAATTATAATACAGATTGGGGCTCTAATAAGAGCTTGTTCACGATCACGGAAAAAAATTAACCAAGAGAGCTTATAGTTGTTAAATTGAAAGAAAAGTAATTTCTTATCGAAATTATTTGATCTTAAAATAAAAAATTTCTATAAAATTCACTTTTTTCCTCCCAAATGAATATATTTTAGAACTGAAACTACCAAATTTTTTTCCATTTAGTTGAAATTTGGGAACGAATTAAAATTGTTTTATCATTTAGATCTAAGTAATTGATCAATCCAACAATCGAAATATTCCCCAGATAAGGCAATAAAGGGAGTAATATCCTTGAATCCTTCAGTCTGAAGCCTATTTTGGATTTTATGAGATTCTTGAGCAGTATTTGCCCAAGTTTCTAAAGTAATCATGTAAGGGATATTACTATAACTAATGCAAGAAAATACATTTTTAGAATATTTCTGATTAAGATGTTGAATTGTAGATATCATATCGGTCCCTTCATTTAAGCGTATAAGAAAAACAGTTATAAAACTAGTGTACCATAATTTCCATTGAATTGTAAAAGAAACTAGATTATGCTCAATCATTCGATCTAGCCGTTTTTTAACAGTTTTGGCAGAGAGCCCAACATCATCTGCAATATCTGATATAGGCTTCCTTGCGTCTCTATTTATTGTCTTTAAAATTTTATAATCTATAGTTGTTAGCGATTCTGGGATTGTAATGTAAGGGACATTTACAATTCCTACATGTGGCTCACTTATCTGAGCTGCTCTAGATACATATGTACTAAAATCTTGAAGTTCTGATATATCCCTTAAATAGGCATAAATATAAAGAGATTTGGCTCCAGCTATACCAACAAATATAATACTCTCATGTTGTCCTAGTTCTTTACTAACAACATCTAGTAACTTTGCTTTAGAAAATCCGAAAATTATAACCCATAG
>JBHLLE010000455.1:0-4188 GCA_048885945.1 Candidatus Hermodarchaeota archaeon
AACAATTTGCTGAATCTATTGGAGTTATACACTGCGATAACGCAGCTAAATCCGTAAATATATTAAATCAATATTATTCAAGAGGAATGTAAAAATGGAACTTTTACAGTCAGACATATTACAAGGGTTAACAGCAAAACCAGGTTCTTCAATCCCAACTTATCCTATCGTTTTAGGTTACGCTATATGGGCGTATCAAGAACGTACTGGTATTCCAGCTTACGAAATAATGAAAGAGGGGAAAAAACACGCAGCAGCACAAATGTTTATTTCTAGAGAATATGATTTACCTTTTACCGTTTCCTTTTCCGATTTAAATATTATAGGAGAGGCTTTAGGAGCTCGCTTGACTTACATGCCGGACGTTATTCCCATACACGAAATGCCAGCAGTTCTGACTCCCGAAGATATCGAATCTTTAAAACCCGCAGATCCTTATAAAGATGGAAGATTGCCACAAATTATCGAAACATGTAAAATATTTGTGAACCAACTCAAAGGTCAAGATTCTATTTTAGTTGGTGGCGTAGAAGGACCTATTACTTCAGCAGGATCGATATGGGGTATGGAGAATCTAATGAGGAACATGATTAATAACCCAGACCTCGTACATAAAGTTCTGGAAATCAGTACCCAATCAATTATTGATTTTTTAAATGCTCAGATGGAACAAGGAGTTGATATAGCGGCTCTTTCTGATCCTAGTGCTTCATGTACGTGTATCTCACCACATTTCTTTCAAGAATTTGCATTACCTTACTTAAAAAAAATAGCAAGAAAGGTCAATACTCCCGCCTTCATGATTCATATTTGTGGCGAAGCGTTTGATATATTAAAATTTCTTGTAAAAATCCCCAAAATGCTGGCTATAAGCGTTGATAATGTTGATTTGAAAAAAGCGAAAGAAGTTATTGGAAAAAAATTTGTAGTTATAATGGGAAATGTAGCTACAGAAATAATGAGATATGGGACAAAAGAACAGGTGGAGCGTGAAGCATTAAAATGCATAAAAGATGCTGCAGAAGGAGGGCAATTTTTACTTAGTACGGCTTGTGATATACCTCCCAAGACCCCCCCTGAAAACATTAGAGCATTTATTAATGCGGGTAAAAAATATGGTACTTTTCCTCTTAAATTTTAACACATATAATTTAGTTCCAAATTTGTTTTATTTTCTAATGTTTTTTTAAACAAATTTAGCGTTTAATTAGTTGCGTTTTAAAAAATTTAAAAAAATGGGAAAAAAATGGGTTTATTTAAATAATTATTGAATTAAATAAACATTAAGTTTATATATTGCTTTTATCATAATAAATATTGGAACTATTTTTTAAATCAAAATTTAATTACAAAATTGTATTCTATTTAGTTGAGACCTATGGTCGCAATTATGAATAACGAATTTTTTGAAAAATCTAAAAAGTTTTTCGATAACGGAGATTTACCTAACGCGTTAGATTATTACGAAAAAGCCATTTCTTACATTGACAGCCAGAAAGAGAAATCACGATATTTACAATATCTAGATAAACTCTTAGATTATTGTAAAAAAAACGATTTAATCGAAGAACAGGCCATCGTTTTAAGATCTCTGGGAAGAACACATTCCTACTTTAAAAATTACGTTGAAAGCCTGAATTATCACCGCGAATCTCTAAAGATTCAGACAAAACTCGGGAAAAAAAGAGATGTGGCAGAAGGTTTAGTTTATCTTGCTGAAGATTTAGAAGTTTCCAGTAATTATGATGAATGTATAAAAACATATAAAAATGCGGGACAATTATTTCATGAGTTAGGTAAATTGAAAAAAGCTAAAGAAATTATGAAGGAGATATCTAGATTACAACAATTTTCAAAAGAAATGGTTGAAGACGAATATTTACTGAATAAGTTTCATGTCGATGACTATTAGACTTAAATTCAAATGAATTTTATCTTAAATTCTTTATTTTTTTATTTTTATTTTACGTAAACTCCAAGGTGTTATTCTTCTGTAGTACGATTTTTATGATAAAGCCGTTCTAATTGGTTTTGGGCAAAAAATTGAACTTTTTTAATTGAGAGACCAGATTTGTTGCTAACTCTCTTTAAATCTTCAAATTCAGGTTTAATATTAATAATCTGTCTCTGATTTTCTTTTTCAACAAACGAAATTTTATATCTTAACTCGTACGATCTTCCATTAATTTCTATTTTCGACTTTTCTGTTCTTCTATCTACACAAATTCGAGAGGCTGAATTAATTCTCACTCCTAATGTTCCTAATTCGTCTAATATTTTTTGGATTAATTCATAAAGATTGTTAGATCTGCACAAAACTCTTATAGTATAACTTGGTCTATTTTTTTTAGTAATTCCATTAAGAACCTTTACATCCAGTATATTTTCTTCTTGTAATGTGTCGATAAAATTACCTATAATCTCTCCTGAAACGTCGTCTACATCGGTCTCTAATAAATAAACAGTTTCTAAATATTTTTGTAACGGATGATTTACGCTTATTAAATCAAACTCATCAGAATCTCCATAAAAGATTCTAAGCATATTCAAGAAATCTTTGAATCTTTTTTGCCCTACACTGTAGACAACTTTATTCAGATTCATTTCAAAATCAAGAAATTTAGGATTCAGATTTGTGAGGAGTGCTACTCCTGTCGGAGTTGCTAATTCACCATCAACTGGACCATAAGATACAATTAAATTTGAATTCTCTAGAATTTTAGAAGTAGCAGGTGCTGGGACGGGTAATATCCCATGAGCTGTTTTAATTGTACCTCTTCCTAATGGAAGTTTACTAGAATATATCTTGATATTTTCTTTAAAAGCTCCTAAGTTATCTAAGCATTTAGTAACCCCAAGTATATCGATTAAAGTGTCTACTGAGCTTAATTCGTGTAGATGTATTTTCTCAATTAATTTACCGTGAACTTCGGCTTCTGCTTGTACAAGAGAGTCTAATACTTTGTTTGCGTAACTCTTTGCAGAGTTTGAAAAAGAATTTTCTTCTAAAAAACCATTTAATGCTGTTTTCAACGATTTAGCAGTTCTATGTTGTTTGTTTTCTTTTAAATTAATCTCTAATTTATTTGCTAAAATTCCAGAACGCTCAATTTTTCTTAATTCAATTTCGAGCTTTGACACGCCGGAAAGATTTTCTTTTAACTTTTTTAATTCATCCAAAATGTCGTTAGGATTTTTAATTAGTCCTAAGAGAGATGCAAGAAACATATCTCCCGATATCCCTGAGTGATGTGTGTCAATATATATAAACTTCATGAAAATTTTCAATAACTCTCAATTTTTTTTCAGTCTAAGATAATAAAATAAAAATACTTACTAGTACTAAAAATAAATAAATTGTTATAATTATAATTAAATTAAAAATAAGAATAATAATTTTAAATGTTTTAATTTTTAGAGCATACTTTATTATGAGCGAATTAGAGACTATTAAATGTTATTTAACTCAGTTACCTGCTACAATTGCTAACTTATTAGGTATTGAGCCTCCAACAACAATCCCTGAACCCATTCAACCAATTTTAGATAAATATAAAGGGGTTAAACGTATAACTATCAACTTAATTGATAATTTTGGTTTATTTGAGCTTACGTACATGAAACCGCAGTGGATGATTACTAATTTAGAAGTAATGCTCCTTTTAAGTACAAAAAATCCCTATACTTTAGGAGTATTGCATCAAATAATCTTTGGTGGTTTTCAAGCTCAACCAAACGGATTTCATTTATTACGTTTTCTTAATAAATCAGGAAAAAAGTCTTGCTTTATTGGGAGAAAAAAAGATTTAGAGCGATACGATGGCGGCACTACATCTATACCTAAAGAGACTGATATGGCAACTTGGGTTGAATCTGCTAAAACTATTAATAAATACGATCTATCTTGGATGCATTATTTAGATTTTGAAAATCTGCATAAACAACAACAACGCTTAAAACAAAGAACTCCCGAGAATTTAATTGAAAAATTAATTAATCGTACGGATAAGTGGATTTTAAGTAATTATAAACAACTTAGAAATAACTCATTGATGATCATCCTTGGAGATCATGGACGCTCAAAGCTCGACTTAGAATATTCCGGCAAGATAGCCCAATGGCGTGAAGCAAGCGTGCCGATTGCCATTTTTATAATAAAATGAATTGAATTAAGATCTAATATCGAGT
>JBHLLE010000456.1:0-4184 GCA_048885945.1 Candidatus Hermodarchaeota archaeon
TCTTCATGTTTACGAATATACCCTAAATATAAATATGGTGGATTTGTTATGTGATAAATAGGAAGTTTATCGTTTAACAAAAATTTGGGAAAGTTTTCTAAATTATTCCTGTATTTAATATTTTCTTGAGCAATTTTAGAGGGTATTCCATAGTAGTTAGCATTTTTTACGCATTTATTAATCATTTCAGGTTGAATATCGAATAAATAAATATGATCTTTGAAAAAAGCTATTCTTTTCTCATTTGGTACTAATTCAAGAATAGGGAGTATTAAATTTCCTTCCCCCGCATAAAGATCCACCCACACATAATCATATAATTTATCTTTAATTTCCGAAACTATATACTTTTCAAATACTTCAATTGAAGTAAGGTGGGCTCCAAACGTTCGTCTAAATTTTTTCTTATCAAGTTCGTTTATATTATTTACCTCTTTAAAATTATATTTCATATTTTTTTGTGATTGAATTAATTTAGATTTTAAAGATTAAGAATTAATATGTTAAAGAGCTAATTTTAGGAAAAAAGATTCTTCTTTTTTATCATTTGCGAACATAGGTTATTTTTTTAATTTTCTCAGGGATTTTAGCTAAATAATTTCTATCAAGAGCATTAACTAGTTTTCTATATTCCTCTAAAGTCAGTCCTTCGAAAGGAAAAATAGAGTCTCCTTTATCCACTGGTTCAGCATTAAACCAAACATCATATCCATCGTCAAATTCTTCTATCTCAAAAGATCTAAGCTCTCTTTGATCTAATATTACTACTTCCCCATCTCCTTCTATTTTAATAGCGTGTTTAGGAATTTCTAAAAAATCAAAATATTTATTAAAAATAGAGTAAGAAATAACATTCTTACTAGTAATTATATATATGTTTTTATATTCTTTAATTTCTAATTCAGCCGCTTCAGATGTTTTTATTAAGCGTCTCTTATATTTTTTATTTTTTAGGAGATTTTTTAGCCAATTTTCGTCTTTAAGTAAGATTAAAGAACTTTTATTCCAAATTATTTGCTCGTCGTTATCTAAAAATTCTTTTATTATACCTATTTTAGAATCGGAATCTGCTTTAGTGGATAAAATATTTGTAATCCTCAATTCCTCTCTTTCACTATTTCTGATATATTGCTCGTCTTCTAAAGGTTTTGCTACTTCCATTGATTCTAGACCAAAAAAATTTAAGAATTCTTTTAGTTCCTCTCCTTGATCTACTGTCACTATTTTGCACCGTTTAAACCCTGCTTTCATAATATCACCTTGCATCTTAGTTGCAACTCTTGTACCTAAAAATCGTTTTCTAACTGGAGATCTTGCTCCTTTCCAAAAATATATTCTATTGATTTCTTGAACTATTATGATATTAGCATTTTCAGGGTTTAGATAATCCCCTAAATCTTTTTTTTTAACATTTAACTCTGTAAATTCACCTGTTTCTTTAACGTCAAAAACCATAAATTCTTTATATTCAATATCAGTCATCTTAAACAGGATTTAAGAATTAAAATTCCTCTTAGTGAGAATATATTATACAAATAAAAAGTTTTTTAAATCGAAATATTTACATCTTAAATAAAAAAATTCTTATTATGAAGGGTACTAATTTCAATAATCAATTAGTATCTTTCCACTACTAATAATGAAATTAAATAAAGAACTTGAACATAAATTAGAAGGTTTAATTTCATTTCTTAAAGATAAGAAACTTATAGTTGCGTTTTCAGGAGGAGTAGATAGCTCACTCCTTGCATATCTTTCTCATAAATATGGAAAGGAAACGCTACTTATTACGGAACGTTCGATTCTTTATAATGAGAATGAAATTGATGAAGCAACTAATTTTGCTAAGAAACATCAAATTCCCCATATCATACTTGATTTTAATCCACTAAATGATAAAAATTTTACAAAAAATCCTGTTAATCGCTGTTATATATGCAAAAAAGGACTCTATTCTGGTATCATAAAAATTAAAGAAGAAAAGGAGTTTGATTTAATTCTGGATGGTACAAATTTAAGCGATCTCTCTGATTTTAGACCCGGAATGCAAGCCTTAAAAGAATTACAAATTAACACACCCTATATAGATTTTAAATTAAGTAAGAAAGAAATTAGGGAAATTAGCCGTTTTTATAATTTAGATGTGCATTCAAAACCTTCTATGGCGTGTTTTGCTTCTCGCATACCTTATGGTCTTGTTATTGACGAAGAGAAATTAAACAAAATTAGAGAAGCTGAAGAATTCTTGAAAAATACATTTAACTTAAAACAATTAAGAGTTAGGGTTCACGAACAAGATCTTGCACGCATTGAGTTTTTAACTGATGATTTTTCAAGTGTATTAACTGTAAATAATTTATTAATAATTAAAGAAAAATTTAAAGAACTAGGATTTTGTTATGTAACATTCGATATAGAAGGATTTAGATCCGGCTCATTAAATGAAATATTTTTATAGAAAAGTTAATATCAGATTAATTTTTACTATAAAAACATCTGAAACTCTTTAGATCGTTAAACGACAAACTTAAATAATTAGAAAGTCTCTTAATCTTAGTAATCCTAATATTATGAGGGAATATTTCAATTGGTACTTACATTAGAGCGGTTTATTCATATTTATTTATTTTATGCAATAATGGGTCTTATCTTTTTAATCACTATTTATAAACTGTTAAAACGAGATGTAAAAAATAGATTGAATCAAATTTTATCAACTTTTCTTTTCTTAATTTTTCTTAGTGTAATTTCAAATCTAATATATGCTTCTTTTTCAGATCCTAAACTAGAACCTATTGCGAATTTATTACACACTTTTTCAGTATACTTTATAACTTTATCAAGCGGATTTTTACTCTTATTTATCCTTATGCTTTATTATCCAAAAAATTCTATTTCTTTAACAAAATATCAGATAATCTTTATTTCTTTTTATTCTTCTATCTCTAGTGGATTATTTTTTATACCCAATGGAGTTAAAGTGGAAATCTTATCTAATGGAATTCAAAAGTATCCTGTATGGAGTTTCTTATTTTTTCTTTATTTTATTCTACTATTTATACCAACTATGGTTTATTCCATAATAATTTGTATGAAAATTTATAAAAAATTGAAAAATAACTCTAGCCTCGCTAAAAGAATGAAATTTTTTATTGTAGGAATTTCTTGTTTATATTATATTGGTATTGCGGTTTGCTTTACAAATTTCTTAAATAATTCCATCTTAAGGTTGATTTTTACTATTACAGGACCAATTGCTATTATTGGCATTTTTTTGGTCTACATTTCTGTAGGAAAAAGTTTAAACATTCCTCGCTATAACCATCAAACTATAAATTTGATTTAATAACTAAAGATATTTTTATTCCTGTAAGTTTCTTACATGTTCTATAATTTTCTTTCGTTTTCTTATAGCTTCTAACGCAGTCTTTTAATAAAAATAATAAATTCTTTAATATAACTTTCAAAAACTCTGTAGATCTTTAAACGACAAATTTAAATATGTATTAAGTATCATAATCAATATAATTCTAATATAAAGAGGGTATATTTCGTATGGTACTTACAATAGAGCGTTTTTTTCACATATTTGTGTTTTATTTAGCAATATTTATTATCTTCTTAATTACCATTTATAAAATGTTAAAACGAGATTTTAACAATCGATTAACTCAAACTTTATCAATGTTTCTTATCTTTACTTGCTTTACATTAGGTACAAATTTTTTATATGCTCTAATATCGGATCCCAACTTAGAACCTATTGTGAATTTATTACACATTTTAGCAGTGTGTTTTTTAATCTTATCATCTGCATTTTTACTTTTATTTACCCTTATGCTTTATTACCCTAAAGATTCATTTTATTTACTAAAATATCAAATACTCTTCATTTCAATTTATTTTATTCTTTCCCTTGGATTGTTTTTAATTCCTAATGGTGTTGAAGTTAAAATTTTATCTGATGGAACTCAAATGTATCCTGTATGGAGCTTGTTATTTTTTATCTATTTTTTATTAATCTTTTTACCAACTATGGTTTATTCCATAATAATTGGGGTAAAAGTCTATAAAAAATTAAAAAGTAATCCTGTCTTAACTAAAAGAATGAAATTTTTTATTGTAGGAATTTCTTGCTTTTATTATACTGCTCTGGGGGCTTGTTTTACCAATTTTTTAAATAT
>JBHLLE010000457.1:0-4181 GCA_048885945.1 Candidatus Hermodarchaeota archaeon
TCTTGGGGTTGTAATCCGGTGCATGCTCATCCTAGACATCTTGGTAGATATAGCAGTTTCATTCGGGGACATTTCAAACGAAATGGTCGGAATGATCGATTTATGGTAGTTGTAGATCCAAGAAAAACTCACACTGCTCAAATTGCGGATTTGCATATACAAGTTGAGCCAAGTAAAGATTATGAATTATTAAGTGCAATACGAGCACTAGTTAGAGGTGTAGAACTTGATGTTGAGACAATTAGCGGCGTTCCAATAGAGAAGGTTAAAGAACTTGTTAAAATTATGAAGAATTGTAGATATGGAGTTATCTTTTTCGGTTTAGGTTTAACTCATACGTTATCTCATCATAGAAATGTAGATAATGCGATTTGTCTTGTTAGAGAATTAAATGATTACACTAAGTTTCTAATTCAACCAATGCGAGGACATTATAACGTGGCAGGATCCAATTTAGTGTTTACGTGGATTACCGGATATCCACTCGCAATAGATTTTTCAAGGGGATTTCCTCGATATAATCCTGGTGAATTCTCAACTGTGCCAGTTCTATTAAGAGATGAAATTGATGTTTCCATGATTGTTGCATCAGATCCTGTGTTAAATTTACCAGCTCAAGCAGTTGAAAATATGTTAAAACATCCATTAATCTCAATTGAACCTCATGAAACCCCAACATCAGCTTTAGCAGATATAGTTTTACCTGTTAAAATTGCGGGTGTTGAATGTGAGGGTACTGCATATCGTATGGATAATGTCCCCATACGTTTAAGGAAGGTCAGGGAAGGTCCAAAAGATTTATTAAGTGACAGAGAGATTATGGAAATCCTTATTGAAAAAGTAAAAGAAAAAAAAGGATTATAATATCAATTAAGTGCTTTTAAAGATGGAACATTCTTTCTTTCTATTATATTTTTTGTACTATACCATGATATCTTTTAAATTTATTAAAATGGATTTATTTTAATGAAATTCTTATCTAATATAATGAAAGATTTTTTTATAGTATATACAGAAACTCCTTGGGACAATCTAAATACAAAAGAACTAACCCAAATACGAATTCTTTCACTAAAAAGTGTGTTTAAAACTTATCCCGTTATTGAACCCTCGTTCTTTGACGATTTAAATTCAAAAATTATTACAAATGATCATTATATGTGGGTTCAGAGCATCAAAAGAATCACTGGCCCAAAAAACGAGGACTACGACATTAAAGATTGGAATTTCTTGTGGGCTTTTGACGATCAGAGAAGAATGTTCCAATTTTTATTTCAGAAAGTTGAAGATCAAGGTATTTTAGTAGGGTTGGCTCCGCCAGAACTTTCAAAGTTATTTTCTGATCATGGAAAGGGTGCCATACTGCGAACTCTTTCTCTAATCACCAATCCGTTAAAAATTAAATTTTTATTAGTTTTAGGAGCAAAAGGGAAATCAATTGCTGAAGATCAACAACTTTTTCACTCAGATAAAAATTACCTCGAAAAATTAAATTATTTGAAAAGTTTAAAAGACGTTCCAAACATCCAAGGTGCTTGGTACCCTTCTTTTGATCCTAGATGTCCAATCTGTAATACATTTATGAAAGAAATTAAAGGATATCGAATCGGTTTTGGCAAATTAGTATGTCCTAAGTGCGGTTTTGAGAAAAAAAAAAGATAAATTATCAATTAAATTCTTATTTAGGAATTTAATTATATTGGTATTCTTCCATATGAACTATCTCTTGGATTTCCGTTGCTAAAATATCCATTTCTTAATCCCGAGGATACATAAAAGCAATTAGTCATTGTTAAATATGGATCGGAAGGATTAGGGTAACGAGTAATTGATGCTTCGCCTCCATCATAAAAGCTAAAAATCTGGGTCAAATCATCCTTTGAAACCCAATTATCTTTATTTAATGCCTCGTTAGTCAATTCTTCTGCTTTTTCTTGACGCTCTAAACTATATACTGGATTTAGAAGAAATGGTTTTAAGTCATCGTTAACGTAAGTATTAGTGCTCACAACAAAGTCTTTTTTCTGAATTTGTCTCATTATAGTAATACCCGGTGCTGTTTCTAAAGCAATTAGATTCCCCCAAATATCGCTAATAAGATAATTCCATCCACAAGGTTTACTCTGCGTAATAAATTTTTTGAATTGATAAGCGTTTCTCGAATTTTCTAACGCCATTCTCGAATTAATACTTGTAGGGGTTGAAATTTCTCCAAATTTCCACAATGAAACCAAATTTACAGTACTTGTTACCCAAAAAGTCTTCCCCATAGGAGTTTGAATCATCCCACCTAAACGAAGACCAAATATTCTAGGATAACCAAGAATTTTGTGTCTTATAAAAGTATAGCAATTTTGGAATGGAGCTCCAAAATCCCAAGTCTGCCCAATTGTGACCTTCCTGTTGGAATTTTTAATTGCAATTGCAGTACATCCAAACAATTTAGGCGCACTATCAATTCCTACTTGACTTGGAATAATATAACCATAGAAACCATCTAAAAATGTATTTTGTATTAATATATCGTTGTATGTTATAGTAGGTAAAACAATACCTAATTGTGCTAGTTCAGCACTTCTGATTTCACATCCTTCAGCTATCCCTTGCATTTCAGATATATATTTATCTGCAATAGAGAGTTCATAGGATTTTGCCAAATATAAAGCTTCTAATGGGGAAACATTATATTGAACTAGTAATTGATCGAGAATAAGTTTCATTTCTAAGATCTTTTCGAAAATATTATATCCTGTAGCAACACCTAATTGATAGTGGTCACTTGCTAAAATATCTAGATAAGTTTGTCCGTTAGTTTCTTTCCAAGTTGCATAATAAAATCCGGGACAACAGGACTGGGAAGGAATTTCTGAATTTTCGGAATCTGATTTTTCAGATTTATCACAAGCAACGGTCGGAGTAGTTATAAATAGAAGTAATGTTGAAAATACCATTAAACAAAGTAGTATAGAAATTTTAACATTTCTTTTTTTCATTATACCACATAACCTCATTTTATTCAAATTTAGTGATATTTTTTATATTAGAATAATAAAAACAAAACGAAAAATAGCAGAAATAGAAAATTTCAATCTTTAATAAAGATAAACTTTAGGATTTTTTAAACATCCAATATCTATTGCTAATTTTTTTTATGGAGATGATCTTGCAAGTAATCAAGAAATTCTGAATTAATTCTACAATAAATCCTAATTAGATCCTGTGGTTTAAATCGGCTAAAACCATCAGAACTAAGGTCTATATCGTTTTTATTTTCCAAAAATTTGAATAAGTTTAATTTAAAATAATTATATACTAAATCGTAGGAATAAATTTCTGTATTATTTATATCTAAGATTAATTCTTTATTATAGACTTTTTCAATTTCTTTAATCAAATCTTTTAATTTTACATTATCTAAACTATTCTCGTTTAAAAATTCTATAATGTTGATGGAGCTTTTTTTCTTTATTTCTTCTAATATTAATTCTATTACTTTTCTTGGTTTCATGACCTTATAGTTTAACGAGAGTTTTATTTCTAATATCTATTAAATATTCTGAATTATAGTTCAATGGATAAAAACTGCGAAATAGTCTAAAATTTTCTAATTCTTCTTTATCAATTTTTTTAAAATTTCCCCTTTTTAGGATATTTTGAAACTTTTCAAATTTTTCAGTTAAAGTCTCAAGATATTGAATAATAGAACGAAATTCTTGATATATTTCTTTAAATCTATCAAAATTGCTTAAACTATCTTTTATTTCGTAACATTTATCGTTAAATGCTAAGTTTTTAACTTTTTCTTTTAAAAGATCACAAAAAAATAGTTTAAAAGGGGAAATAGAATCGTTAGAGTTTAATTTTTTAAATATACCTTCTTCTTTATCAATACTAATTAAATCGTTTGTATCAATGAATTTTTGAAATAATCTTTTAATAGATTTCTGAAATATACTAAAATCCTTTAATTTAATTTTAGATTTTAATATTTCGTTAATCGTATTTCTTAAATAAAACAGTACTAACGTAAGTGTCATTGATTCAGGCTCGTCGTTTAAGTTAAAGACAGTCATTCTAATCTTACCTAAATTAAATATTTTAGATTTAGCAACACCTTGAAAGTCCTTTATTCTCTGATGTAATTCGTTTAAAGAATCTTGTAAACTCATATATTTGTTGAT
>JBHLLE010000458.1:0-4175 GCA_048885945.1 Candidatus Hermodarchaeota archaeon
AATCCAAAGAAGTTCACGTTAAAAATTGAGCCAAAAGTATCGTACAAGCAAGTAGTAACCACTAACCATAAAAATAGGATCCAAGCTCCACTTTTAGGATCCACATCTGGAGGTATAAACAATAAAAAGTAGCAAAATATCCAAGGAACTCCACCTATGAATACCCATGGAAAGCGGCGACCCCACTTTTTAGTAAATTTAAATGGACGATCAACTAGATATCCAACAAAAGGATCATTGACCGCGTTCCATATTGCAAAGATGATATATCCCAACGCAGTAAGCCAAACACTTAAACCTAACTCACCTTCATAGTAGAAAAAAACAAGAGCACCAAATGCCATATTCAAGAATTCATTGACAAATTTCCCGAATCCAAATGAAGCCATACTTTTTTTGGAATGTAAAATTTCAATTTCCCCTTTTTCCATAAATACACCAATTTTTTTTCAATTTAATTTGTTTCTTAAATATTAGTTAAGTCTATTAATATAATTTTTTTAAAATTAGGTTTTCAAAACAAATAACATTTTTAATATCCGATTTTAAAGCTATTTCAAGAATGAATAAAGTAATATTATAAATTGGATAAAGATGAAATTATAAATTAAAGTTATAAGTTATATAATATAATTGAATGAGATGACTAAAGACTACGATGTTATTGTTGTGGGAGCGGGTTTTGGAGGACCAGTAGCAGCTAAAATATGCGCCGATGCAGGCTTAAAAACTCTAATGCTGGAAAGATCAAAAGAAGTAGGGGACAAAGTAATATCTGGCTTAACTATACCTTTTCAAGGATTTATTTTTGGTCCAGAATTCATCCGATCAGGCAATCCCCCTTTTGAAAGACCTTCTGACGGAATTATTAATTACATTATTAAAGATATTGATAACGGTATCATCGATGTGGATGATTCTTTGAGAGTTCCTAAGCCTTTCGCACCCGTCATGGCATTTGGATACAATACCTATTGTAAGCCGTTTTGTCAATGGGAAGCTAAGAAAGCTATTGAAGTGGGAGTAGAGCTCAGAACATCCACTGTAGTGGTAGATGTAATTAAGGAGAAAGGATTTATTAAGGGCGTATTAACTGATAAAGGAGAAGAAATTAGGTCAAAAATAGTAATCAATGCTGAGGGTAGCCAAGGATTGTTAGCCATAAAGGCGGGAGTTAGGTCAAAATATCCTCCAGAGACTATATCGTTAGCAGATACATATGATTATGAAATGAAAAAAGAAGATATTGACGATACATTTGGATATTCTGTAAGAATGTGTTGGGGATTTGACGAACAAAAAATCGCTCCACCATTAGGGTACGGAAATGGATTGATGGTATGGCCATATAGGAATAGTCTACATTTTATGCAAGATCAATGTTTAAGCTTAGGGAAAAAAGGAGTACCTAATATGAAAAAACTCTTTGATATGTATCATAAAAATATGACTTCTAAATTACCTTGGTGGAAGTATGAAGTAGCCCCTAAGATTAAATTACGAGCAAGAATGTGGGAAGGATTTGAAATATATGTTGGTCTTAATAAAAAATTGCGAGAATTCCCAAATCATGTGGATGGTATGATATTAATAGGTGACGCGGCAGGTCTTGAGAGTACAGAACTATGCGATGGTGTTCCTGCTGCTTGGTTTTCTGCTGAGATCGCTGCTGAGGTTGCTATTGAAGCGATAAAAGAAAACGATGTGTCCAAATCATTTTTAAAAAAATACGATGAGAGAATAAAATCACATCCGATAATTCAATGGTCTATATCTGGTACAAATCGATTTAATCTCCGTAAAGCTCAAGAGAAACATGACGAAAAATTATTAAGGAAATATGTACACGACGGATGGGGCCTTGGTACGCTCTCTCATTTTACATCTCCGTTTCTAAAAATGACCCTTTCTTACTTAAATAAAGATCCAAAAATCATTACTAAGTGGATTAAGATGTACTTTAGATATTATTACAATTGGATATATGAATCTTATGATTTTTATGGAAAAAGAGAAAGAAAAAGTGAAAGAAAAAAGCGCCCAATTGTTAAAGAATCTTTATTTACAAGTAGTTTAGCAATAATTGATTCTTTAATAAAGTTTTTCTTACGCTTTAAAAAGAGTTTTGCGAGCACAGCCCTCTCCATATCGTCTAAAGCAAATTTGCTAACGAAAAGAACGCTTCTTAAAATGGAAAATACACTATTAGCTTCAATGAATTTTTTTGAACCAATCAATGAATATTTTAGTAAAAAAATTATTAAATTTGTAAAAAGAGCAGATCCTTCAATTTTTGAAGAAGGACCTTCAAGAGGTGATTAAATGGTTAGAACTTCTGATAGATTTCCTGGTGTAGAGTGGATAGAAGGTAGAGGAGAATTTATCAAAATTAATTCGGAAAAATGCACTGGATGTGCAAATTGTGTTAAAGTCTGTTTAGCTGGGTGTTTTGAAATAGTAGAAAGAAAGGCAAAAGTCAAAAGCTTAGAAGAATGTATGGAGTGTGGTTCTTGTTGGTATATTTGCCCTGAAAATGCTGTAGAATTTGAATGGCCTAAAGGGGGAACAGGATATAGAAGCGAATGGGGCTAAAAAATCCTATCTTTATAATGATTTTTATCATAACAATTGGAATTTTATTAAATTTGGTATGAAATTCAACAATTTTGGCAAATTTGTTAACAATTTTTAAAAAATCTTAAAAAATCTCTCTAATTCTTACGAATCTTTTTATTTTATAAAAACAGATATTATTTTCAAGCAATTAGATTTTTAAATAAAATAATGAAAGGTCAATTTCATGGAAAAAAAAGAAATAGAGATAATTCACTCAAAAAAAAGTATGGCGTCTTACGGATTTGGGAAATTCGTCAATGAATTCTTAAATTTAGCATTTGGAGCTTATGTTTTCTTCTATTATGAAACAGAAATAGGGCTAAACGTGTGGCTTACTGCGTTGGGATATATTATTTTCGCATTATGGAACGCAATAAACGATCCATTATTAGGTTATTTAACTGATCGTCCTTTTAAATTTACTAAAAAGTGGGGTCGCCGCTTTCCTTGGGTATACATCGGGGGTATTCCGTATATAATATCATACATCCTTGTTTTTATTCCACCTGATGTGGATCCTATAAGTGGAGCATGGATTATTTTTGGTTGGCTTGTTTTTACTACTTGCTTGTACGATACATTTGGCTCAATCTTTAACGTGAACTTCTTTGGATTATTTCCTGATAAATTCAGAGGTGATCACGAACGAAGAGATGCTGCGGGGATTAGTACGCTAACAGGAACCTTTGGAGTAGCACTTGGTGCGATTTTACCTCCCTTATTTATAGTATTTGGAAATAAACAATCATACATCATTCAAGGGGGAATAGTTATATTTACCTGTTTAATAGCTCTTTCGCTTGCTATACCCGGTACACGAGAAGATCAAATAAGAATTGACAGTTACTTAGAAAAATCTGAAGAAAGTGTTGAAAAGGTACCATTTTTTAAAACTCTACGAGATCGTCTGAAACAAAAGAATTTAAGAGCTTGGATATATGCCTATATTTTCTTTCAATCTGTAGTAATTTTAATGATTGCTTCCCTTCCTTATCTTGTAAGATATGTAGTAGAAATGGAAGCTGCAGCAACGACTTTAATTATGGTTGGTTTTCTCCTTGGAGCAATAATTTCTATTCCTATATGGATGACGATCTCGCATAAATTAAAAGACGATCGAAAAACTCTAATTATTGCAAGTTTTTTGATGGCTGCATGCACCGTACCTTTAATTTTTTTGCGAGAATATTATTTAGTTATTATTGCTGTAGCGTTCTGGGGCTTTAGTCTGGGAGGTTGGTGGATAATTCAATCACCAGTATTAGCTGATATAATTGATGAATCTGTAATAAGTACAGGGAAAAGAGAAGAGGGTCTTTTCAATGGAATACAATTACTTTTTGCACGGGCCGCATTAATTATTCAAGCAGTATCATTTGCTTTAATACATACATTAACAGGATTTAACGAAAATGCTCCGAGTCAGACTGAATTGGCAAAATTTGGTATCCATATACATCTTGCTTTGCTCCCTATGATCTTCATAATAATATCGGGACTAATATTATGGAAACTTTACGATCTTACTCCTGAGAAAGTACAAGCAAATAAAGCTAAAA
>JBHLLE010000459.1:0-4170 GCA_048885945.1 Candidatus Hermodarchaeota archaeon
TACCAGAAGATGCTAAAGATATTCATCCTATAAGATATTTATATCGTAGTATGATAACTCAAACTAAAGGTGCTCTTGTTGAAGTTGAGAAGGAATATTTAGGTTCATTATTAGCCATAAAGACAATTTTTAAATTTCCCCAAGATCCAACGGGATTTACCTTTCTTGCTTCTTATACTGTTCCTCGAGAAAATTTTAGTTTTATTCTAAAAATACAATGTCCAGAATTTGGACCAACGGGCATAAGGGAAGCTATGATATTAGATAAGGCATTAGCAGAAGGATTAGTTGATATCAAGACAAAAAAAGGATGGTTTTTTGATCCCTATGATCCTGATTTTACAGGTCCGGTATTAAGTAATATCGCAGATAAACAAGAATACGATAAACAATTTCCAGATCATCCCCTTTCAAGAGCTAGAGATTGCTTAAAATTGATTAAAGAAAAAGCAAAATTTTCTGATGAAGTATTAAATTCAGAAAAATTTTTCTTAAATTTGAGTTAAGCTATGGATTGAGAGCGTTATCAAACAGAAAAAGAATAAGTATTATTCCGAAAAATAAAATGATATATTAAGATCTTCCAATATTACTTTATTCTCGATTTTATCTTTAATATTTTTCTCTTGATTTGCCGTAATTAGTTCTAAATTTTTAATTCGTATTGTGTTTTTAATATCTTCTTTAAGATCATCAAGGTCGTTTATATCTTCTTTTTTACCTACTAAAATAACTCTGGAAATCTCTTGGTTCAAAGGAATTTGACAAGTTGATTTATAATTTCTTAATTGTTTTATTAATTCAATCCCTAGTTTACCTATGTTAGCCTTTTTCTCAGATATTTTTTGATAGGAGATTGGCCATTTTACTAAGTGGATTGATTTTGAATCGTTAAATTTTTTATAAAGAATCGAATAAATTTCTTCAGAAATAAAGGGCATTATAATAGCAAATATCTTTAAGATGTTATAGAAAAGATGTAACGCATTTTTTAGTGCAATTTCTCTTATGTTTGGATCTTCAGCATAAAAACGATGTTTTATAGCTTCAATATAATTATCACAAATTTCGTTCCAAAAAAATGGTCTTAGAATAGTGAACGCTTCGTGCCAATTATAATTGTTAAAGTATTCTGTTATTTCATCTAATTTTTTATTAAACTCAGAAAAAAAGTAACTATCAATAGCAGATAGTTCGCTGACATTAGTATCTATAGATGTAATCTCGACTTTTTCCAGATTAATACTTAAAAATCGATAAGCATTCCAAATTTTTGTTATAAATCTTGACGCACCAATTAATTGTTCAAATTTTCTTTTATATTTCTTTTCAAATTTATTTTTTGGTAATTTATCTTTTTCTTTCTGGATGAAATTCTCTGATACCGGATTTTTGGCGTGAATATCATACCATGTATATTCGAAGGGATAGTCGTCTCCGAGTGATCCCAACGCGGCCCATTGTCTTACAGCGTCAGCACCGAATTCTGGCATCACCTCATCAGGGCTAACGATATTTCCAAAACTTTTTGACATCTTGCGCCCATCTGGGCCGGCTACCATCCCGTTAATCAGAATCTCGGAGAATGGTGGCTTTCCAGTTAATTTTTTACACCTGAATAATGTATAGAACAACCATGTCCTAATAATTTCATATCCTTGTGGTCTATGCACTTTTGCGTTCATATATGTCTTCTGAAAGAAATCATCATCTTCAAGCCATTTACCTATAGCTAATGGAGTAATACTCGAATCAATCCAACAATCGCAGACATCTTTTTCTGCAATAATTTTATTTTGATTGCACTTTGGACATTTTTTTACTGGCGCTGGCGTGATCACGGGATCTAATGGTAATTCTTCTTCTTTTGGGGGAATAATTTCTCCACATTTTTCACAATACCAAAACGGAATGGGAGTTCCAAAGACGCGCTGACGTGAAATGACCCAGTTCCAATCCAAACCTTCACACCAGTCTATTAATCTTTGCTTATGTTTTTCGGGATACCATTTCATTATTTCTCCTGATTCCATAATCTCTTTTGTAAAATCTTTAACGTTTATAAACCATTGATATACGGGAAGATATTCTATTGGTTTTCTACAAGAAGACCTCTCAGAATGGATAACTACTCGGTGTTCGTAATCCTTGATTTGTTCTAATAATCCCATTTCTTCTAGATCTTGCACAATTTGTTCTCGGGCTTCTAAGATCCTCATTCCTTGATATTTTGAATTCTCGTTCATATGACCGTCTTCAGTAAAAATTTGAATTTCTTCAAGATCGTAATCAATCTTCCATTTAATATCCATTTCATCTCCGTACGTACAACAATATACAATACCAGTCCCAAAATTCATATCTACATTCTTATCCATTTCAATACGAACGGTACGATTTGTAAATGGTATTTCGACTTCTGCAGCAGAAAGATGATAAAATCGGTCGTCATTAGGATGCACGAATACTCCAACGCAAGCTTCCATATATTCTGGTCTAGTAGTGGCTATTGTAATAAACTCATCATCTCTTCCTACGAGAGGCAATTTAATATACCAAAGCTTTCCATCCTCGTCTTTATATCCGACTTCCGCTTTAGCTACAGAAGTTTGGCAATTGACACAGAAATGCGTAGGAAATTTTTCTCGGTATAGCCATCCTTTTTCATAGAAATATAGTAGCGAATATTGTACTTTTCTTTTATATTCATTATCCATAGTTCTATAGGTATAATCCCAATCCGTAGCATATCCTAATTCATCGTATTGTTTTGTCATGTTTCTAATGTTATCGTTAACCCATTCAATACATTTCTCCAAAAATTTCTCTCGATCGTCTTTAGATATCCCATAATTGTTTTCTACTGCTAGTTCGACGGGGAGACCGTGACAATCGTAACCTTGTGGAAAATATACATTTTTACCTTTCATTTTGTTATAACGAGCAACGAAATCAATCCAAGAATGATTTAAAATGTGTCCTAAATGTAATGTACCACTAACAAAAGGAGGTGGGGTATCAATTGATAAAATATTTCCTTTACGATTTATGTCAAATTTGTAAATCTTCTCTTCGCGCCATTTTTTAATCCATTTAGATTGGACCGATGTAAAATCAAATCTTTTTGGATATGTACTATCTTTTGCCATTTTAATTATTAATTAATTCCTATTAAGATGATAGATTAAATATATAATTGTATAATGTTAATTTTTTTATCATTATAATAATAATTGCTAAAATTTAATTTTCCAGATTTAAGTACTTAAATTAATGGACCTGACGGGAATTGAACCCGTGACCTCTTGGATGCGAACCAAGCGATTTTGAATCAATATCAAGTAAGTTTGGCTATGATCTTCCACTGATCTACAGGCCCATATCTAGTTTTTAATTTATTATAATCTAAAATCAATAAAACTAAAAATAATTTATGATTTTGCGAGTTAAAGAATTTCCTTTTAAATATTGTTAGAATTGAATCTAATAATTGTTAAACAAAAAATTAATTCAATACATCTCGAATTTTCTAATATCTAATTACTAAAATTTAGAAGAACTTTAAAAAAGATCAATTGAGGACCTCCCATTTTATTTAAATTAAGACGGCTTAATTTGATTAAATCCTTAGAAGTTAACCAATTTTTTCGCATTCATTATTGATTAGTTTAATAGTTTGGTTGAAATCTTGCCACCAATCCTGTCCTTGTTGTGATACAAGTATTGGATCAACTTTTCGAGAATCTAAACATCTGATCTCTTCCTTTTGAGCTTTTATTTTATCTTGCCATATCTTTGAAAAGATTCCAGTTAAATTTATTTTTACTTTTTTTATTAACTCCTCATATGAAACAGAAACATCCTCTGTTTTCTGTAATTTCTGTAGTTGCTCAAACTTAATTCTTTCCTTTGCTTGATTCAGGTCATTACAATTAATCTCGACTGTGAATGGTCTATTAGATCCAAACGCACAATACTTTTGGATATCGCATGTAGAACAATAATTTTCAAATGAAATAGAATAATCACTTAAACCAATTATATTATACTTTAAAGGCAGATTTATCACTCATTAATAGATTTGATTATATTTAATTTTAAGTTTAATTTTGAGGCCATTTCATAAAATCTATTAAATTTTTTAGATTTTATTGGTAATTCTTCTTTAAT
>JBHLLE010000460.1:0-4167 GCA_048885945.1 Candidatus Hermodarchaeota archaeon
ATATTAGAAATTTTAGATACATTAGAAGAAAATCCTTATATTTTAATATTTATACATAAATACGACCCAGACTTAAGAAGCGACCCAACTATTTTACTTAATGTTGAATTTCTACAGGATGCATTAAAAGAGATTTTCGAGCCTATCGAATTTGATTATGAAATTTATTTAACATCCATATTTTCGTTAATTTCACACGAGCCTAAATTTTCAAAATACATAAAAAATGTAATGAAAGCGTACTCTATTACGGATCCTACTTATAAAAAAGTGGAAGGTCTAGGAAAAATATTGGAAGAAACTATGAATGCTGTTATCCGTTTATCTGAAAGTATATCCACACAATTGAACGATTTAGATTCACGCCTTCGCGCTATTGAAAGTGGAGCCTTTCAAATTGCTCAGGGAGGAATGCCGATAGAAATAAAAACTCCAACTCAAACACCTCAAAGAGGAGCAGCAAGTGCTAGAGGTCAAGTTCTTAACGAATTAAAAGATTTATTTGCTAAAAAAAGAGATTTAGATCTTCGATAATTCTTTTTTAAAATTATTTTCAGCGTATTTTATTTAAAAACTTATATGCTTTTTTGACTTCTGGAATATTAGCTTTAAAGTAGTTAATTGAATGACTATCTGATCCAACAAAGACTTTAGCTCCTTCTAATTTTAATTGTTTTATAACGTTTTCGGAAGGAAATGGTCTTCCTATAGGATGAAATTTTCCTGAAAGATTATATTCGATATTTATATTGTTTTTTATGCATAATCTTCCTAATTCCAATACGCGTTCATCCGAAACGTCAGTATCCATAGTAGGAGTAAAATCTCTAATGTTTATATAGCGAAAAATTGTGTCTAAATGGCAAATATTTTTAAAAATTTTTGATTCTATCATTTCTTTTGATAATTCAAAAAAACTATCGACAATATCTTTTATTTTCTTCTGCTCCAGAAGTTTAATTAAACCATTTCTTGTTGTAATAGGATGTCCAAAGTCTGTTTCGTGAAGAGTACCAGCAATAAAATTAAAATCGTTTCCATAATCGTCCATAAATTCTTGTAATCTCATTTCATATTCTTTGTAATAATCAACTTCAAGCCCGCTTAAAATAAAATCGTAAGTCCCTTTTATGTTATCGATTTCTTCTAAATAATGTTCTATAGTTCCCCCATAAAACGGATGAGTCTCATCGCGTTCAATATAATATAGTTCGTAATGATCTAAAAAACAGATATTTATTTTATTTTTTTCAGCAATTCTTGCATAATCTTCAAAAGATGGTCCATATTTAGCTATATCATAGCTCCATTTAGTATGGATATGATAGTCTGTGTATTTAAACTTCATAATATTATAAATTTAAAAATAAAAAAAAAAAAATAAAAATATCTATTTAGAATAATTAAATGATTTTTAATTTAGTTTTCATAATAATATTGACATTATTATACCTTGAGCTATTAGAAACTGACCTAAAATGTAAGTTAACATAATATGGAAATGAGAAATTTCAATATCATCGTTGAAAGTATCAACAGCAATCATAGAATCAGAAAATATAAATAGAATTGAACCAATCCAAACGAACAGAAAGCATGGACAAGATAAATCAAATGCTGCTAATCTTAAAATTGCACAGAAATGCATCGATATAATTGCAACCATGTAGACATATACAGGAATTTTCAATTCTCCCATATTGTTTTTGAATTTTGGAAAGGTTAGCGATAAAATTATGACAACTGGTAGAATTAATAATAAACCCCACATCGGAAAAGACATGAGATTACCTCCAATCGAAAGTAAAAAGGCAATGATATAAAATATATGTCCTATAAGAAATCCTACCATTCCAAACACAAAATATTTTTCCTCGTTTTCTAACATTAAAAAAATATCCCCTGTACATCCAAATAAAAGTGCTACTACAATTAACCAGTCAGTTCCAAGAGTAAAAGTAGCAAAAATGAAGTATAGTGCTAAAATCGGCATCAACAAAGGTTTTACGATATGTTCTAACTTTTTATTATCTTTTAAACATGCAAATAAATCTGCAACCGCTAAAATAAAATAAACAACCAAGAATATGTATTCAATCATTTTTTACACTAATGATTTATTTATAAATTAAGATCATTCACAAAATAATTAAAGGATTTCTTAGAAAAAGGAAAATCTATATTCATTCATTCGTTTGAATCTTCTCTTTCAAAATACACTTGATAAAATAATTCACGCTCTCCAGCTTCAGGGGGTGTAATTTTAGTATACCCTCCTTTTCTAATAATTTGTACCGTTTTTTTATTTTGAATATGAATATTACCGTAAAAACCTTTAATTCCTTTCTCTTTCGCAATTATAATTAAATGATGATAAAGAAACGATCCTATTCCTTTACCTCGGTAATCGTTTCTAACAATAAAACTATATTCTGCCATATTATTTCTTGGATTGTAGTAATAAGAAGCGTTTCCCACCATTTCCTGATTAATTATATCTCCTACAAACGCTCCAATTGAAAAAACATCCTGATAATCTATATTTACTTCCTGCTGAGTTTTTGAGTGGGTAAATTCTTTTTTAACTTCAAAAAATCTTAAGTACCTATCTCTTTCGTCTAATGAGTAATAGAGTTTTTTTAACAATGGTTCATCAGTAGTTCTTACGGGTCGTACAATAACTTTTTCGTTCTCTCTTGTTTTAAAGAAGGTTTCGTACTGTTTAGGATAGATACAAATATTTCCACTTTCATCGCATGGTAAAATCTGGTCTGAATAAACGTAATTTAATTTTTTAGCTTCATCTAATAGGTTTTGTCGATGATCGGGATGGGCAACGCATATTAATTCCAAAGCTCGCTCGCGAATTGTCTTACCATGAAGATATGCTACACCCCATTCTGTAATAACATAATGCACATCAGCGCGAGAGAGGAGAACTCCCGCTCCTTCGTCAAGATGAGAGACGATTGAAGATTCTTTTCCGTTTTTTCTCGTAGATGGCAAAACAATTATCGGTTTACCCCCTTTAGAAAGTGCGGCACCTCGCATAAAATCCACAGTGTCACCAATACCTGTATGGAATTTATATCCTTTTGAAGAAGTATTTACTTGTCCTGTTAAATCAATTTGTACCGCTTGATTTATTGAAACCATACTTTTATTCATTGCAATATATCTCGGATTACAAACGTAATCTGTGGGATAAAACTCAATATAAGGATTATTGTTTATAAAATCAAATAGTTTCTTTGTTCCTAAGGCGTAACTTGTAATGATTTTCTCAGGATGAAAATTTTTTTTTCTGCAGGTAAGAACTGTATTTTCTATTAAGGGAATTATGTTATCAGTAATGTGATGAGAATGCATTCCTAGATCGTGTTTATCGTACAAGTAGTTTAAGCAAGCATTAGGTAAGTAACCATTTCCGATGTGAATTGTGGATTTATTTTGAATTAGACTAGCTACATTTTTTCCAATTCGTTCTATAACATCATTTTTCTTTTTAATCTTAAATTCTATCAGAGGCGTGTCATTATACACAAAATAATTTATTTCTTTCATATGGATAAAACTATTTCCTAACGTTCTGGGCATTTGGGGATTTATCTCGGCAATAGTAATATAAGCAGCTTGGGCAATTGGTTTAGCAACGTCTACGTTAACTCCAAAAGAGCAAAAACCATATCGATCTGGAGGAGTTACTTGAATTAAAGCAACATCACAATACTTTCGACCTGAAAGAAATAAAGATGGAATTTCACTAGCAATTATTGGAGTATAATCTGATTGTCCCCTGTTAATTTCCTCTCGGAGTGACTTTCCAATGTAAAATGCGTTATGCCTAAATAGATCTTCCGCTTTATCTTTGAAATATTTCTGGGGATATACGGTAAGAAAGTGAATTAATTCGGTATCAATCAATTTTTCGGAATGTTTTATAAGCTCTTTTGTTAATGCTTGAGGTTCGCTACATCCCGTACCTATAAATACTCGGTTTCCTGGAATTATTTTACTGATAGCTTCTCCAGCAGCGATCTCCTTTTCCTTCCATTTTTCTCTCCAATCTTCGTCTAATAAATCTAATCTCTCCATAAAAAACCCTCAAGTACACTATAAATTTAATTTAAGCATTTATATAATTAATTATTTACTTATCTATCCTTG
>JBHLLE010000461.1:0-4166 GCA_048885945.1 Candidatus Hermodarchaeota archaeon
GGTGCTGGACAGTATCCTAGTATAGCGACATCACTATATAAGTACACTTTATCCTTTGTTTTATCCACGCTAAAACTACTCTTAATTGGAACAAACACAGGTATCAACTTTTTCTTAGTAGATCCAACAACTACGCCCTCTTCATTTCCACTTAGACCTTTTTCTGGAATTGTATTATAAGCGCTAAACAAAACCCCAACGCAATCCTCTGGATTCCAACTAGTAACTGGTTGTCTTGTGATCCAATAATTCGCATGAACACCTTTCAATCGTGCAACAACTCCTGCTGGTTGAGCGCTTAAATCTAAATTACATAACAACATCAACCCATAAATTTCAATTTCGTCTATTTTGTATTCGTTTAACAAATCTTGCGGAAATAATTGTGCCGATTCAAATTGAGTTTCTGTTCCTACTGGTGTTTCGTCATATTCGTAAAAATGTTCATCGTTTCCTCCCGGTGAAATTGTTCCGCTGATAGGGATACTTCTTGTTCTTTTCTCGCTAATAGCTATAAAATCTTCAGTTCCACTACGGATTATAAACCTTCCCGATTCCCTTAAAATCATTTCTAGTGCATTAAAACCCCCTAAATTTGGGACATTTCCTATTTTAACAATTTTGTTATCACCCGTCAAAAAAACCATAATTTTCCACCTCTCATTTTTTTAGGTTGTATAAGCCAACAACTTTATTATGCTATGTGCTAAATGTTAGTAAATTTAGACGAATTGTCTTCCCTCCACCATTTAGTACAATCTTTTTTTTTCAAGACATTATCTTGATATTCATCACATTTTATATGCTTCGCAGTAAAACATTTCATTAGATTTCTATTTCTATTATCGCAATCCATAATATACGGACATTTTATTATTACCTTTTCCATTTCTACTATGTTGTTAATCAATTTCACTCAACCTCATATATTGTTTTCGCAATTACATAAAACAGCAACCCTATTCCCGCATATAGACACAAATCTATTATTAAATTTGCGTGAATTTTTTGCCCCATCCAAATATAGTAATCTTTCTTTTGAAGAGGTCTAATTGCTTGTAAGAAATGTGCACTTATTGTTAATAGTAAACTTATCACAATTATCAACACAATCTCAGCAACATCTTTTTTTTCCATTAATTTCACCTTTCCATTAAGGATCGTTATCAACAAACTCATCATAATTAATTTTAAAATTTCTTACATAACATGTGCCACACGATCCCCTTCGTGCCCACAATTCAATGTTGGTATTTGGTTTAATATTAGACGCCTCTACGGTGTGTGTAGTATATGTTAGACCTTCATATACAAATTCTGTTCCAACTTGTTGTCCATCAATTAACACTTTACTGTATTGATAGCATAATTCATTTGTACCCTTCATCTCCCACGATATTCTGACATTTTTCAAATGCTTATAGCAAATAATTACTTTTTTAAGTTCATATGTAAAACTGTCTGAGGTCTTTTCAGTAGCATTATTCCATACTTGCGTATCTGACGCATTCCCTATTCCATACGAATCAAAATCTGGTTTATCCGTTAAACTATCGTAGCTCTTTTCATTCATATCAGCCAAATTTAATTCGGAAGCTACTGTTTTCGTATGATGTTGATTCGATGTTATCCCCGTAAGACTTGTATGACTTTTCTCATTCATATTGGCTAAGTTTAATTCTGACGCTGTTGTTTTGACATGATGATCACTTGATCCTATATTATCAAGATCACTATGATTCTTTGTTGCTAAATTTTCCAATGTTAGCTCTACTAAAGCATTATATATTGTTTTTCTTGTTGCCCCATTTACTTCGTCATTTTCCCATCCATCAGGATAAGCGTCATTCTTTATATAGTCTTTAATATAAGTTGCCAACTGTGAGATTGTTGGAACATTACCTATACATTCCCCACCTTTTACACAAAACGGTTTATTACTTTCCCCCATATTCTCAAAAACTCCATAAATCTAATTTTTTTTCTTTATAAAATTTTCAATATATTTTTATAATTTTCTTATAAAATATTTATAAAAATCTTATATTTAAATTTTATCAATTTTTCGTTTTAGAAATGAATTTATATAAAGCTCACTTTTAGCATATTATGGATGAAAAACACCCTTACTTCGATGTACCCTCATTTACTAGAAAAATGTCTAAGATGGGAGATTCTTGGATTATTACAATTCCCATCGAAAAAATAAAGAGCGGTGAAATGGATCCTAAATATTGGTACACTTTTTATGCCGTAAAGCAAAATAAAATTAATGAAAAAAAATAGTTTTCTGACTTAATCAGAATTATTTATTCTTCCTATTGAATACTTTGCATTTAATTTTTCCAGAAAATTCTCAATCCTTTTCATTTTATCAATTTTATCAATTTCGATTATTACTAAAAAATTAAATTTATTTTTTGTCTCAATACTCCTCAACTTTTACCCCCTAAAAGCTAAAATGATAACTTATACTTAATAGTATGAGCAAACTCTTATAAAAACATTTTCGTCATTACGATTAATTCATAATATTTTTCATATTTTCTTCATATTTATTTCGAGTTTTTTTTATCGGCTAAAAAGAGCGCCGAAAAACTCTAATATTTACAACTTATTTACTTTTATTATTTTAGTTTACATATCAACTTAATAACATCAATTTACTTTAACGAATGTTGAGATGTGTGCTTAATACTAGGTTATAATTATTTCAAATATATAGACAAAGTTTATATTTTACCAAATATTGTATTGTCATGTAATGTGACTCTTTCTTTATTTAATATATTTATAAAAGATAATGAATGTGTATTACAATATTGTCTTGTAAAAAATTTTAGTTTATACAAATATGATACCATCTGTAAAAAACATTCATTTATTAAAAAAATTAATACTATGAAATGATGAATAAAAAGTTTAAATCATTTTCAAATTTCGATGTATTCGTTATTACAAGGGAATTAAATGAAATTCTCTCAAATAGTACAATAATAAATGTTTACGAAGTTGAAGATCTACTCATTTTAAAAATTAACACAAATAATGGTCGAAGAAACCTTATTATTAAAAAAGATTCAAGAATCAATTTAACAGAATACGACTATCCTATTCCCAAATATCCATCTCAATATATTATTTCTTTACGAAAGTTTTTAAAAAATAGGCAAATCAAAAGTATTTCTCAATATAATTTTGATAGAATCATTCTTATAGAATTAAAAAGCATTGAATCAGAACCATGGAAATTTATTATTGAACTTTTTAATAAAGGTAATTATCTACTTATAGATGATAAAAATATTTTAAAAGTAGCTAAAAGATATAGAAAACTTAAAGATAGAGATTTACTAGCTGGACAAGAATTCAAATTTCCTCAGGCAAGAGGTAAAAATTTCTTAACTCTAAATGAAAAAGAATTTATTGAATTAGTAAAAGAGTCTAACTCAGAAATTGTAAGAGTTCTCGCGAGAAATATTAATATAGCGGGATTGTATAGTGAAGAAATTTGTTTTAGATCTAAACTTGATAAAACTTTAATTACCAAAGATTTGACTGATGGAGATTTACATTCTCTATTCAAAAATTTAAAACACCTTAGAAATGAACTATTATTTGGTACTATAAATCCTAATGTAATAATTGATGATACTGGTGCTGAACTGGCTGTCGTACCCTTTAACTTAGAAATTTTTAACAAGTATGAAAAACTCCATTTTGATAATTTTAATAAAGCTGTAGATTATTTCTTTTCAAAAATAGATTATAACGAAATTACAGTTCCTAAAGATGAAGAAATCACAAAAAAAATCAAGGCTTTTGAAAAAATTTTAAGAAATCAAACCACATATCTGGAAGAATTGAGATTAAAGAAAGAAAATTATTACACATATGGAGATTTTATATATGCTAATTTTAAATCATTAGAAAATTTGTTAAGCGTTATATCACAAGCAAAATCAAAGGGATATAGTTGGGAAGAAATTAATAATAAATTAAGCAATGCTAAACTCGAGAAATTAGAGGGCACGGAATTTTTTAATAAAATAATACCCGCAACTAAACAGATTGTTATTACTTTTGACGATGATGAAATATATCTTGATTTAGACAAAAGTATTGGAGAGAACGCAAACCAAATTTACTTAAAAGGAAAAAAATCA
>JBHLLE010000462.1:0-4146 GCA_048885945.1 Candidatus Hermodarchaeota archaeon
CCATTGTATTTTAAAATATCATATATTTTTATTTTATAATATAAACTTATTTTTCAAGTTATTTATAAAATTATCTCTTTATTTGAGTTGTATTTTATTATTCTCCATACTCATATTATCAAAGATTATCTTAGTAGTAATATCATAGGTTTAATTATTTATTTATAAAATCAGTAATAGGAATTGATTTTTGCCAATAATAATTAAATAATGGCTCAAAAAATTGATTAACTGCGGGATTGTTTTCAAATAAAATGTGATGTTTCATATCAAAATCATCGTCTTCAATTAAAAATAAACCAACTTTTTTAGAGTATTCTATTATGGTAAAATTAAAACATTCAGTATCGTATATTCTAAAATTATCAAACATATTGAATAATTCCATTATCTGCCTCAAATTTTTATCTTCTAAAATTTCGTCAATAACCTTTTTATCAGTAATAATTTTAAAACGAAACTTTCCCTTTTCGAAAAACGTTTTCATACTTCTAATGTCCAATGAAAAATCTTTGAAATAAGTTTTTACCATTTTATAATCTAAATTTAAATTCCACCATCCCAATAATTTAATTTCTTGGATAGTATGGTCAGAATTTAAACCTTTTTTAAACTGATTGAACATGTCATTTATAATTGACATAAAATGCCATGTACTCTCTTCTATTTCAATGTCCTTTAAATTAGGAATTAAATTATGTAAGTATTCATATGGGATCATTTCTCTTGGAATTTTACCTAAAATGAATGCAAGTTTATTAATCATTTCAAGATTTCTAAGTTCGTTCAAGATATAACTGCCAAAGTTAGAAATTTTATAATTTTTATCTATTTTGTATATTAAATAACTATTAGTGAGTTTTTTCAAATATTCTTGAATCGTTGATATAGATTGATTCAATACTTCAGCAGTTTTGGTCAAATTATAATCTTCTTTAGATTCATTATATAATTTCAAAATATCGTAAGATAATGTTGCTGAAATAGAGTTTAGTAATAACCCAAATTCCGTTTTGTTATTTTTATTCTCTACCATATAATAATTAATTTTTTTTTACTATTTGATTTTACGAAAAAATCGTAATTTATCTAATCTCTGTAAACTATAAAAACTTGAAAATTTATTGCCGAAATATGATTTCCCTTAAATTAATTTACATAATAATAAAACTTAAATCAGTACTTTAATTTAATTTTAACAAATAATAATCTAATTAAAAATAAAAAAAAATAATGATAAAAATGTCGAAAACTCGTAAAAACGCAATTAAAATGGAATCCATATCAAAAACTTACATTTCTGGGGAGGTTAAAGTTGAAGCGTTAAAAAATTTAAATTTATTAGTAGAAAAAGGAGAAAGAGTTGTAATTTTAGGTCCAAGCGGCTCAGGAAAAACTACCCTACTAAATCTTTTAGGAGGAGTGACCACACCTGACGATGATGGTAGAAATAATTTATTGATTTTTGGAACTGATATTAAAAACTTTAGCCAATCAAAGCTAACTAATTATCGGAGAGATAGCGTAGGTTTCATTTTTCAATTCTTTAATCTCTTCCCTTCTCTAACTGCTATTGATAACGTAGTAATTGGGATTGATCTTTTAAATAAAAAATTAAAAGAGAAATTAGATACCTATAAAATTGCCAAAGAATATCTTGAAGAAGTAGGACTGGGAGATAGATTATATCATTATCCATCACAACTTTCTGGTGGAGAACAACAACGAGTAGCAATCGCAAGAGCATTAGCTAAAATTCCCTTTGTTGGAAAAGAATTTCTATTATTATGTGATGAACCAACTGGTAATTTAGATACAGAAACTGGAGAAAAAATCTTAAAATTCATGACTGAGATGAACGAGAAAATTGGTATAACAATTATATTAGTTACCCACAATCTCAATATCGCAGAAATGTTCGCAACCAAAACTATTCATCTTCATAACGGAACAATATCAAATTGAACTATAGGTGGAATTTACAATGAATATTATTTTGAAAAAAGCAATTAAAGATTTCAGAAATTTAGGGTGGCGAAGTTATCTTATCGTAATTGTAATTATTGTATCATTAGGTGGCGGTTTAGGACTTTATTATAGTATTCAGGCAGCTTTACCTGAAATGGAAAATTATTTTGATGAGGTTAATCATGCTGAATATACTTATCAATTAAAAGAAGATACGTGGATTAATCAAACTCAATTAGATGGTTTAGAGAATTTGGATAAAGTGGATGATTATACAGGCAGATTAATATGGCAAACTTCAACAGTATTACCTGACCAAAAAGAACAAAAGTACCTTTTACTCGTAGGATTAGACCCTAGCATAGATGAACCCGAAGTTTACGATTATACTATCTTAGAAGGAGATAATTTTAATGAGAAAGATGTCAGTGTTCATTCTGCTGTGATAGATGCTACATTTTCAAGTGTTAATCACATAAAAATTGATGATAGAATAAAAATCGATGGACTTCATGGAAATTCGATAAAAATCTCTGGAACATGTAATGCACCTGAGTTTATTTTGACGACTAGTAATCCCGAATTAATTTTTCCTGTCGAAGGCTCTATGGGAGTTGTTTTTCTTTCTAAAGATTTATTAAAATCCTATATTATTGATTATTTAACTTGGTATAACTCAACCACTTCTGAAGATTTAAGTACATCGATTTTTTATTATCAGACTGTCGAATATAACAATATTGTTGTAACGTTTAAAGACGATATTTCAAAAGGAAATCATGATGTTGAAAAGTATTTAGAAGATACTTGTGGTGTAGATATCGAGAAAACGGAAAAATTTGAAGACTCGTATACCTATGATTTAATGAAGTCGGATGTGGAGAGCACGGGCGAAGTGATGATGATGTTATTGATTTTTATGGCGTTGATGGGAGGAATTATTGTTTTTATAATTTTCAATAGATACGTATATAGTCAAAAACAACAAATTGGCATTTTATTAGCTCTTGGATATAAGAAAAACGATATTTATAGATATTTTCTTTTTAATGTCATCTTAATATCTCTTATTGCGATTCCTGGTGGTATAATATTAGGATATGCTTTAGGATCTTTAATGTTAAATGTAATGTTTGCTGAAATGACACATCTCACTGTATTCGATTTCTCCTTTCTTTTTATCCCAGAAGTTATTTATCTTGGATTAGCAATTGGAATCCCTCTTGTTTTTCTTAGTACTTTTTTCTCAATTCGAAAGGTAAGTAGAAAAATTATAGCGGAGTTAATTTATGAACAAGAAGAGGTTTCTAAAAAAATTAAAGCACCATTAAAATATAAAAAATCTTCTCGTAATGTTTTAAATCGCTTAATTACTAGAAATGTGTTCATTAACAAGAAAAGATTAGCTTTTTCTATAGCAGCAATGACTCTTTCATTATTGATCGTGTCTGCTAGTCAAAATCTCTTAGATAGCATGTACTACAATGTCGACAGAACTTTTAAAAACAATAATGATGTTGAAACAATCGATAATTGGGATTTAAATGTCTTATTTCAAACAAAAGTCAACGAATCTATTCCAAATAACCTTATTGATAATATAGAAAAAATTGATGGTGTAAAAGAAATTGAAATTTATACTAATGGGTTGGTAACAGCTAAAGCTGAAGGAGATAAAGACGATCAGAGTCTAATTTTACAAGCTTATGATACTGCAAATAGTGATTTTCATAAATTCGCTTGGAAGGATACAAATGCTAAAAATAGAGCCCCTAAAGATGATGATGAAATAGTCATTTCGTCAGTAGATGCTATTAAGCTAGGCAAAAGTATAGGAGATAAAATAACAATAAAAAACGCAGCGGGTGAAAACTTTAAATTCAAAATCGTAGGGATTCATAACGAATTAACTTTAGCACCATACGTAACTTTAAAAGCATGCCAAAAAATATTCGATAATAATTCGAACTTTATAGATGGTGTTCTTGTTATTCTGAATAAAAAAGCAAATAAGAATAATATCATTGACGAGATTTATGATTTAGAAAATATCGAGGTTATTTTTGATTCTAAAAAAATGAATAAAGAAATCATGGAATTTATCGATAATTTTGCGATAGTTATGCAGTTAATAAACTTTTACTCCTTATTGGTAATGTTCTTTATCGTTTTTTATAA
>JBHLLE010000463.1:0-1557 GCA_048885945.1 Candidatus Hermodarchaeota archaeon
AAAATTATATAAATTAACATTTTTTTCATTTTCTTACTAAATTAATCATTTAAACGATTTAAAATAAATATTAAATTCTCTCGTTTAAAGTCTTAATAATTCTTTGGCGATCTTTATTAAATGTTTTAAGAATCAGAATCCAACATATGCTTCCCGGTATGAAGAAAAGCATTCCTATTGAGATGGCGAGGGAAAAATTCTGATCAGACGACTCAAAAATAACACCTAATATTAAAGGACCTATTGCACCACCAAGCTCTTCTAAAAAACGATTAACGGCATAAACAGAACCCCTTGTTTCAGGTAGATTTATAGAATTTATTATAGGAGGCTGATTAGAATCATATATACCTAGTAAAAAGGCTCCAATAACGAATATAACTATGAAAGATAATATTCCAGGATTTTTAAGTGCTGCTTCTAATGTGTCGGTAGATTTAGCGGGAGTACCTTGAATCCAAAATACTAATATAAAAAAGGGGATCATAATTATAAACGATAAGGTAATTAACCATACTCTTATTTTTTCGTTTTTCTTTTCTAAATTATCTCCTAACTTTCCCCAAAAAAAAATCCCTAATAATTGAAATGGTATAATAATTAAGATATAGATTAGACTCACAATAAATGGTGTTAGATGAGCAGGGCCTTCTATAAGAAAAGGATAAAAGCTAAAGATAATTATAGCCATTCCAAACACTGAAAATAGTCCTTCTATGAAAATAAGGAGATTACTTTTATTTTTAAAAAGTTCTTTAAATTTTTTCCAAGTAAGGTGATAATCATAATTTAATCCTTCATTATTATCTAATTTATCTTTAGAAATTTTCTCGATACCGCCTACTTTGTAATTCTTACCAATTATTCCATATATTATAAACATTATGATTGTTAAAATAGCAGCTATTAGATATGATAATTGCCACAATGGAAAAAGAATACTTGCGATTAATAAGCCACATATCATTCCTATTAGTGTAAATATTGACGATAATCCATAGTAATAACCTTTTTTATTTAACGGTGCTCCATCTGCGATAATAGCTTGAGCAACAGGGATGTATCCTCCTGATCCAAATCCAATTAAAAGAAGTCCGAGTAAAAGAATGTAATAATTGATAGCAGAAGCAGAAAAAATCAACCCTAATGTCCAGAATATTAACGATAATATTGTTGCTAATTTCCTAGAAATTTTATCAGCTAAGATACCAAATAATAGACAAGCTATAGCAGATCCCCCCATAAGAGCTGTTGCTAATAAACCCATCTCAATCGCTTCAAATCGACCTTCCCCAAAAAAACTGTGCGATATGATAATTAAATTGGGATATAATAGATTTCTTGAAAATTCTTTGAGAAAAAAACCAATTAAAATTAATTGAATTGTAAAATCTTTTTTTTTAATACTTATTTTTATATTTTTATTAATTGAATGTCCCCTCCTAAAATATTAACTAATTTCTTACATAGGTTTTGATTATTGTCGATTGATACATTAAAAGTATGTTTTTAAATCTGAAGATTATATTTATTTAACTCTATTTCATATAGCTAATT
>JBHLLE010000463.1:1567-4137 GCA_048885945.1 Candidatus Hermodarchaeota archaeon
AAGCCACGTAGGTGGCCTAACACAGCAATGTATGACTCCATGGTATGTAGGAGGTAAAAATATTATTCTCGATATTAATATAAATCTACTAGTTTTTCTTTATGTAAAGTATTATTTTTTAAATAAAGATTTTATCTTTTAAATAGTACAGAGATTGCGTAAAATTCATTAAATACTTCAATTCTTCAAGTGAAATTTTTTTCTATAGTAATAAAATCAGTATCAAAATAACAAATAAAACAAGAAGAGAATCTTTATGAATAAGTAAAGGGGAATAAATAATGCATTAATATTTGGATTAAATTTTTATTGGAATATTATATTGAAATTATGAAATAAAATATAAGAAAAGAAGGATGGTTAAATAATCAAGATTAAGAGAATATAGTAATAAGAGATAAGCTCTATTCTCGTCTATAGAGGATTTAATCCAATGATAACCATGATTATTTTTGCCTATCTAATTAATACATTAAAAAGATGGAAATTTAAATATTTCTGAGGATTAATTCACTTAATACTAAAAAATAAGACTCCTTTTAAGATAATTAAAAAAAATTATAAATTCTCGACAAAATATTGTTTATTTATCTAATTATTCAATATTATCCAAAATCTTGGCGTATTTTTTCTAAATTGCTATCGGTTTGTGTTGACCAAGGCTCGTAAACGAATTTTGGATTCATATCAAATATAATATCTTTTAAATCTTTACCAGCATCCAAAATGAGCCTTAAATTTCTTCTGTAAAAAGCTATATTTTTTGTACCTTCCACATTTTCTTTATGAGGGATTAGTATAACACCATAACTCTTTTTTACGCCCTCTTCTACAATGTATTCTTCTATGTATAGTACATTCTTATTCTTACTACTCAATTTTATTTTTCGTATATTTGAGAATACGCTAGTTTTATCAAATAATTTTAGCGTTTCATTAATTAGATTTTCATAATACTCTGGTAAAATAATCATTACATAAAATGATGGAATATTCGGTATAATGTTCTTTTTGACTATATCGTCTTTATCAAACGAATAAAAATTAGATTGTTTTGATTTATCTTGAATTATTCTTTCAATGACTCCAACACAGTAATATTTCTGTTGTTCTTCCCAGTACATTTTTCGAGAAGAACCAAGTGAATATTCAATTAAATTAAGCCCTCGTGTTAATTCTGATTCAATAAAATTATTAAAGTTAAAATCTTCTCCTTGTATACTTTCAGCTACTAGCTTTCCTTGAAGGATACTTGGATGAATAATTTCAAACATTTTTCTATAAAATAAATTAATATCTTCAGTGTGAGAACTTCCTATTAAAGCTGAAAGATGGGTCACCTCTCCATCTTCGGTTTGCATCGATGAGCTAAGGTTAAAAAAGGATTGAAGGATGTCAACATTAAGCGTTCTTCCTTGGAATAGAGAAAGCGAAGATTCTATTGATTCTATAATCCATTTTCCCCCATCACTACTAGCTGCTGTAAGAAATAGAGGTCCAAGAAACCTATATGAGAGCATCCTGAGTTGTTTTTCTTTCTCTTCAGATAAAAATAGATCTTCAGAAAATTTATCATAGATCAAATTACCCTCGTCTGAGTAAAATAAGCAACATATACTTTCAGAGTCTTTCATTCAAATGTTCTCGTAAAGTCAATTCAATCAAGATATTTTTTGATTATATTATTAAATCTTAGCACTATTAAATTTTTAATTTTTGAAATTTAATTTGTTCGTTCTTTACATATTAACAAATTATGTTAACTTTTTTTCTTTAAGATTCTTTCATTAAATATTAGAATTTTTCAAGTGCTATTTTAAATATAATGTATAGATTTAAACCAATCGCTTTGAATCAAAACACTTGTGAGAAATTAGATATACTTAAATTTATAAAATTTGCCTATAAGTGCAAATTTGACGGAATTGAATTGCGATTTGAGAAAATAAAAAGTGCTCTTTCCGAGAAGGTAGAAATTAGAGATATTTTAGATGTTTTGGAAAGGTATAATCTAAAAGTTAATAGCATATGTCCTCTAGAAGATTTTTCATTAAGTTCTGACAGTGTCTATAAGAGTAAAGTATTGAAAATATTTGAACAGATGATAAGTTATTGTAATAAACTTGGTACTAACTTAGTAGTTGTACAACCTTCATTTATAGAAAAATCCACAGATGGTAATTCAATTCCTAAATGGAGAATAATAAAAAGAACTGCTAATAAACTTGAAGATCTATGCAAAAAAGCTTATAGAGAAGATGTTAACATTGGTTTTGAATTTATAGTTGACGATTTGTGTTCAATTTCTAATTTGTCTGATGCTAAAGAGGTTGTAAAATCTTTAGAGCATCAAGAAAATTTAGGGTATATAATAGAAACATTATATTTTGCGATGTTTAACGTAGATTTTAATCAACTTTACGATATCAAAGACTTCTTGTATCTAATTAAATTAACAGATTATTTAGAACACTCTGAGTCCAATCCAAAAAGAATCTTGCCCAGTGAAGGTAATTTTAATTTTTCACAGTTTTATAATTATTTAAGAAAAATCAAGTATAATAAAATCT
>JBHLLE010000464.1:0-4134 GCA_048885945.1 Candidatus Hermodarchaeota archaeon
TAATGTTTCTTCTGTTTTTTATTCTGTTGTGAAAAAAGTAGAGAATCTTATTTGTGCTAATGATATAATTGTGGATAAAAAACATCTTCAATCTTTTTATAAAAGTATATCTTTGTTTGATAAAGTAAATGATTTACGAAACGAATATTATAACTCGCTTTTAGAATATGCTTCACGGTTTCAAAAAGAAATACACCAATTTTTTGAAAATTTCTTTGATAGCAACTTTATATCTGAAAAACCTGCAATAGAGTTATTTAAGACTAAAATTATAAAAATTAATGGTAAAACAAAACGAATACATCATAATTTAAAATTTGACGGATGCATTAATCTTATTGATTCAGTTAAAAAGAAATTTGGTTTGGATGCAAAATGGAATGGAATTATTTTTGAAGCACATGGCATGTGGCATACTAATCGTGAATTATATTTACGAATGTTTCCCTATAAATCTGAGTCTGATTTTAACAGAAGATTAGAAATTGACCAATTTAAAAGATATCTATGTAGAGTATTTAATTATCTTCTTATTGAGATATATGAAGACATGGACAAAAATCAATGGAGTAAGGAAATTTTAAGGCAAATATCAATCCAACAAAGAAATTAATTATTTTTCTCCGTTTATTTTCTAAAAGAAATGAAGATAATTACTAAATAAAACCATTCTAAAAGTTAAATAAGGAATCTTAAAAATAGTTTTAAAAAGAGATTTTATGTAAATATATAAGAAGAAGCCGAAAATTTTAATTATTTTATGATTAAGGAGGATTTTGCATTATTTTAGGATCAAATTTCTTCTCAAATATCTTTATTTAGTAAATATCATTATCAACTTAATAAAAAATCATCACTATATCTATTTAGGAATAGACCTTCTTTAGAGAATTATAAATACAATAAGAAAAAATAATTATTGTATAAATTATTACATCTTAATTCTCTAAGGATTAATAACAACTTATTAAAAGGTTGATATATTGATTAATAATTTTGCGTTAGACAATAGAATATTACCTTATAGAATGTTATTAGAATCAATTTCTTCTACGCGTGAATTAATTGAAAGAATATTGCCCGAGCATGCCCTTTCTTCCTTAAGAATCGGATTGAATCAAATTGAATCAGTGTTAATGGATTATCTTGAGAAAGCCAGAAATGGACATCCAATAATAGGTTATCATTTCGCATTTCCAGGAGAATTTCTTTCTTGTTTTGATTGTGTGCCCGTGTGTTTAGAAGCTTCTGGATATTTCTTAGCAACTCTTTTATTAAATGGTGTGGAAAAATATTATGATCTAATAGGTAATTGGGGTCACCCATTCCATGTCTGCTCCGCTCAGAAATTTCCAATGTCGTGTACGTTAGAAAATTTATTTAAATTTGATGCGATAATCACTCCTACTGCTCCTTGTGATAGTACTTGTGCCTCCTATCCATTTTTCAAATATCAAGGAAAATTTCCGTTAATAATTGCTGATTTACCTTTTCGTTCTGATAAAAATGGTTATCATTATTATGCTAATCAATTAAAACTTAGTCTATCTAAGTTAGGGAAAGAAATTGGGCAAGAACCAAATTATGATAAATTAAAAGAAGTATTAGAACTTGAAAATCAGATTAATAATTTGCAATTAGAGATATTTGACTTAATTAAAACAATTCCTAGTCCTATTGAAAATATATTTAATGCAGTATCTGCTGCCATTGCTATTGTAATACCAGGGACAGTTGAAAAATATGAATTTTATAAAGAAATGTTAGCAATTGCTAAAAATAGGTATAAAAAAAATCAACATTATAGTGGTGATGAGAAAATAAGATCTATATGGCCCTACATGTTAAGTTTCTTTGATATTTCACTTTGTGAGTATTTAGATAGAGAGCTAGGAATGAGTATACTATTTGATATCTTTAATTATAATTTTTCAGATCCTATTAATACTCATTCCGATTTAGATGAAATGTTCTACGGTATGGCAAAAAGAGGGATGGGTTGGCCTATGATCAAACAATCGATAGATCTATATTATCCTTTTATAGATAACTGTATTAAGTTTGCAAAAGAATTCAGCGCAGATTGCTTCATTTTTACTCAAAGCTTGGCATGCAAGCAATTTGGCTCCGTACCTCAAATTTTAAGAGAAGCACTAAAGGATGAGGTTGGGATACCCATGTTAATAATAGATTTTGATGTGGGAGACGCAAGGATGACTTCTTTAGCCACTATGAAAGAGAAAATTTCTATGTTTGTTCAAACACTTTTATGATAACTATAAAAAATATTAAATTTAATTACAGGAAAATAGATATAATTACTTTATTATCGTAATGATAATTAATAAAAAAAGTCTAAAAAAATTCTAAAAGTCTGAAATTTATGTTAAGTAGCACAAAATTAGAGAATAGAATTATACCCTATAAAATGTTAGTCGAGGCAGTAGCTACTACCCAAGAGTTAGTTGAAAGAATCTTACCTGACCATGGAATCCCTTCTTTAAAATTGGGTTTAAAATATGTAACTGACGTTCTAAGAGATCAAGTAAGAAAAGCGGGAGAAGGATTACCTATTGTAGGGCATCATTTCGCATTTCCAACTGAATATCTTTATTGCTTTGATTGTGTTCCCGTATGTTTAGAAGCAGTCTCATATTTATTGGCTGCAATGCTACCCACTGGTTCTGAACCATATTATGATTTAATTACTCATTGGGGACATCCTTTTCATACCTGTACCTCCCAAAATCTGGATTCTTTAGAAGATTCCATCGTGGATAGGGGCATTAGGTATGACTCTCGATGGTCTATTTGAATTTGATGCGATATTTACCCCCACAGCCCCTTGTGATAATACATACGCTAGCTATCCGTTTTTTTCATCTAAGGAAAAAATCCCGGTAATAACACCTGATTTACCTTTTTTAAAGGAACAAAAAAGCTACGATTATTATGGGGAGCAAATTCGACTTAGCCTAGAGGAATTAGGAAAAGTTATAGGTCAAGAACCAGATTACAATAAATTGAAAAAACATCTAGAACTTGAAAATAGAGTTAATAATACTCAATTAGAAATATTTGAGCTAAAAAAAGCAATACCTTGTCCCGTTGAGAACATGTTTAATGTAATGTCAGCAGCAGCGTACATATTTCTTTCAGGACGCCCTGAAAAAGAACTATTTTTTAACAAAATGCTAGAAATAGCTAAATACCGGTATAAGCACAACCTACATCATGCTGGGGAAGAAAAAATACGAAGCATTTGGCCATACATGGTCATTTTTTTTGATTTGGCTCTCTGTGAGTGGTTAGATAGAGATTTAGGGATGAGTATCTTGTTTGATATATTTAATTATAATTTTTCCAATCCAATCAATACTAAATCTGATCTTCATACGATGCTTCGAGACATGGCCGTAAAAGGAATGGAACTTCCAATGGTGAAGCAATCTGCTGAATTTTACTACCCCTTCATCGAGGACTGTGTTAAATTAGCAAAAGAATATAGCGCAGATTGTTTTGTTTTTACCTCACATATAGGATGTAAGCAATTCGGAAGCGTTCCACAAATTTTACGCGAGGCTCTTAGAGACGAAGTGGGGATACCAATGCTTTTAATTGATGTGGACGTAGGAGATGCGAGGTTCGCTTCGGAGAAAGTGATAAAAGAAAAAATAAAAATGTTTGCTCAAACCTTATTATAATGTTTTTTTGAGAAAAAAAACAATAGTACCTCTTATTCGTTAATTATTTGAATTAAGTAATTTTAAAAGGAATTTATTAATAAAAATAGAAATATAAATCATTTAATACATGTTTAATTAAAGAATTGATTCCGAATAAATCGATATTAAATTTTTCAATTGTTGTCTCGAGAAGAGCTTCTTCGTATTAGAAAAGAGAAATTAAGGAAAGAAATTGAATCCGCAAAAAGAATTTTAAAGAGTGGAATAGAACCATTAAGGATAGCTGATCAATTCATTGACGATACCTTTAAATTGATCGAAAATGGGATAATTAGTAGAAATCCTAATGCAGATTTAGAGGAAATTCAAAATCTAGTCAGACAAAATCTCGTTTTAAAAGATAAAATCAAACTACTTAGAAAAAAAAGAGGATAATATTGGTTGAATT